>CALEZK010000225.1 GCA_937928585.1 uncultured bacterium
AGTTGGCCCGAGGGTTTGAAAAGCGCGCCAAAGGCGTCGGCTTCACCCCATTGGTATGCGGCCTCGACTTCCCAGTCGAACCCGTTCCAGATGCCCGTGCCACGCGCGCCGGCGGTGTGGAGTTGTGTAGCGTCGTAGTCATCAAGTCCCGCGAGATCTTCGAGCCATTCGATGGGCGAGGCGAAATTGGTGTCGTTTCTGGATTCCGCGTCGCGCAGGAAGAAGTAGTAAACATCGAACTCTAGGTTTGCCGTTGCAGGTTCGGCGCGGCCGCGGAATGGTCCGTGACGCATAATCGCGTCGTATGCGCCGAAGACAAGATGAATGGGAAACAGCAATTCGCGCGGAGAGCTGGGAATGCCGCCGATATCGCCGGGTTTCCATGTTGCGTATACGCCGTAGAAATCGGTATCGCCATCGTGTTCCGATGCACCCCGTTCGACGAGCTTGCTCATCCAAAGATCGATGTGAAGCTCTTCGCCGCCAAGCGTGAGGCGCACGGCGTCTTGCGCCGTGCCCACGAATGGATCGGGGCCGGGGTCGCTGCCGATGAGCCAGCCGGATCCATATTCCATTTCTTGCCGGCCAATGCGAAGGCGTGCAGGCAAGCCAAACATGGCGTTAACGTCGACGTAGGCCTGGTTCACTTCCAGATCGTCGGAGGAATTGGCTGGCCCATCGATGCCGGTGCGGTAGTCGCCGCGAAAATCCTGTCCCCACCAATCGATCTGATCGAACTCGATGAAGGCGGTGACTTCGTTGGTGAAATCGGCGAGTACATGGAGCCGCGTGCGTTGCTCCCAGAAGTCGGCATTGTTGCCACTCGTGTCGGTGCGAAAAAATGAGGCCGTATTGTAGGGACCTATCGCGCGTTGGGGCAGAAAGTACGCAGGGATTCTTTCGGAACTGGCACGCGATTCGAAAACGTTGGAATACCACGCGCCATAGATCTCGATCTTGCCGCCGATCTCAACATTCTGCAGATCGGCCAATGCAGCAAACGAGACGCACACCAGCGCACAAGCCACGCGCACGGAACGTGTATTCAAAGCGCTTCTCCCCGACACCAGACCCTGATTTCACACCACGCACTGTATTAAACGCTGCTAAAATTGTATGTTACCTCTAACTTTGTGTCAAGAAGCAAATACAAAGACTCTGTCATGATTAAATAATCGTAAAATAATGGGTTACAGATGCCCTATCCCGCTTCGACCTGGGGTTCTTGCAGGTTTTGCAGGGCGAGGGCGGCGGTTTCGCGATCGCGGGCGCGGGCGAGGAAGCGTTCGACGCGGTCGAATATTTCGATGGAACCTTCGCCGTTGACGATGCCGTGGCGGGTGGCGTCGAGGACGATGAGTTCCTTTTGGGTGGTGCCGACCTGGCTGAAGATGTTCTGTCCGCTGGTGGGATCGACGAGGGGATCGCGGTAGCCCTGGATGATGAGCGTGGGAACGCAGATATCTTTCAGCACGGCTTCCATGGCTGACATGGCATTGCCAAGTTCGCGTACGCCGGTGAGCGGATTGCGCGCGTAGTTGATGTGCTTGTTCTCGGAGTTGTTTTCGATGTAGTCCCAGCCGGAGCCTCGCTTGAGGCGCGAGATGAGACTGTTCATCGAGACGATTTGGGATGCGAAGCGCGCCATGTAATTGCGAAGTTGAAGCGGGGCGTTGATCGAGAAGGCGGCTTTGATCTTGTCGCGTTTGCGGCCGGCCGCTAGCAGCGCGAGCACGCCGCCGGTGGAGAAACCGCCGACGATGATGTTGTCCGTGAGGCTTTTAATGATGGCATAACCGCGGTTCACCGATTCATACCAGTCCTCCCACGGCGTTCGGGCGAGGTCTTCGGGCGCGGTGCCGTGGCCTTTGAGGCGCACGGCGTAAACTGCGTAACCGTGGCGCGCGAAGTATTCGGCCATTGCGCGCACTTCGAGCGGCGCGGCCATGTAGCCGTGCACGAGAACGATGCCCGCTTTGAATTTCTGTGGCGTAAGCAGGAAAGGACGGCCGACGTCGGGCGGTTTGCTTTCGTCGGGCTTGGCGTAGTTCGCGTAATCCTGCTCGAAGATGTCGAGATCTTCTTTAAGAAAAATTGCGCGTATTTTGCTCGACAACATGGGCCGCGGCAGATGCGCGACGTTGCGGATGAGGCCGGTGAGTATCGTGAGCGGTTCAACTTCGTTCGCGATTACGCTGGTGATTTCTTCCTTGCGGACGGTCTGAAAATCGCCTTCGCTTTTTCGGACGACGGTGTTGCGCACATACTCATTGCCCTGTTTTATCAATATGCCTTCGTTGACACAGAGATCGAGGAAGTCGGTGAGGATAGGGCTTGGATCTTCGTAGATGATGTCGCGATAGGAGCGATCGAGCACGTGATGCAGACGATGCTGGCCCAACTGTTTTACCTGGTGCACGGAGAGAAAGATGCGGTTGCGATAAGCACGATCGGTGAATTTGCGCGCGCGCTGATGGCGGATGATGGTGCCGAAGATGTGGTCGTAGTTCACGGTGGTATTGCGATAGATGTCCGCCATGAACCGAATCATCAGTCGTCGCGCGGCCTCGTTGAAGCCTGATTCGGGATCCTCTTCGAGTGCGTTCAAATCGGTTTCAATGGATTCAACCAGGAGTTTGCAGTCTGTTTCCCGCAGATAGTGGCCGACCTCAATGGGATCGCCGAAAGTGACGTCGATATCGGTATCGGCAGAGAGGACGGTACCCTCGACCGAGAGTTCCTCGACCGCACGCTTGCTGAGATCTTTCGCAAAGGCGCGCGCGAGGCGCAGCATCAAGTTTTCCTGGGCGCGGATCGGAAAGTAGGTAATGTTCACGGGTACGATAAAGGTGCGCTTCTTCATCGCCTGATCGACCTCCGTCAATCCCAGATTG
>CALEZK010000226.1 GCA_937928585.1 uncultured bacterium
TCATCCGCAACGCGCCAGTGCCTATTGGTACCGTGCCGATATATCAGGCGCTGGAGAAAGTGGGCGGGAAGCCGGAAGATTTGACCTGGGACCTATTTCGCGACACCTTGATTGAGCAAGCGGAGCAGGGGGTCGACTATTTTACGATTCACGCAGGCGTTTTGCTTCGTTACATACCACTAACCGCCAACCGGCTTACGGGCATCGTAGGCCGCGGCGGATCGATTATGGCGAAGTGGTGCCTTGCGCACCACAAGGAGAATTTCCTCTATACCAAATGGGACGAAATATGCGAGATCATGGCCGCGTATGACGTTTCGTTTTCCATTGGAGACGGATTGCGGCCTGGTTGCCTCGCGGATGCGAACGACGAAGCGCAATTTGCCGAGTTGAAGACACAAGGCGAGTTGACCCAGCGCGCGTGGGGCTTCGATGTTCAGGTAATGAACGAAGGACCCGGTCATGTGCCGATGCACATGATTAAGGAGAATATGGAGAAGCAGTTGGCGTGGTGTGGCGAAGCGCCGTTTTACACGCTTGGCCCCCTGACAACTGATGTCGCACCTGGATACGATCATATTACTTCGGCAATTGGCGCCGCGATGATCGGTTGGTATGGCACGGCGCTGCTTTGTTACGTGACGCCCAAAGAGCATTTGGGGCTTCCCAACAAGAACGACGTGCGCGAAGGGGTAATTGCCTACAAGATTGCGGCGCATGCGGCTGACCTCGCCAAGGGACATCCGGGCGCGCAGGTTTGGGACAACGCGTTGAGCAAGGCGCGCTTTGAGTTTCGGTGGGAAGATCAGTTTGCACTGGCGATGGATCCCGAACGCGCCCGCGAATTTCACGATGAGACACTGCCCGCGGAGGGCGCGAAACTTGCGCATTTCTGTTCGATGTGCGGGCCAAAGTTTTGTTCCATGGAGATTACCCAGCAAATTCGTGATTACGCCAAAGAAAATGGAGTGGGAGAGGAGACCGCGCGGGTTGAGGGAATGAACGCGATGTCGGAGCGGTTTAAAGAGAGCGGTTCCGAGATATATCAAGAGGCCGCAAAGTGAATCCCTGTTCTCCGCAAGAGTTGAAGGCGAAACTGGACCGCGGCGAGGATTTCCTACTGTTGGACGTCCGTACTGAGGAAGAAATTGCCATCGCGAGTCTTCCTCACAGCACGCACATACGACTGGATGAATTGGAGGCGCGGCTCGGCGAGTTGGCCGGGTGGAAGAGCAAGGAAGTCGTGGCCATGTGTCATCACGGCGTTCGTTCCCAAATGGCCCAACGGTTCCTTGCAAGTCAGGGCTTTACGCTCGTGCGAAATTTAACCGGTGGAATCGATGCGTATTCGGCAATCGCAGACAGCAAGGTCCCTCGATATTGAATTGCTTTCTCCCCGGCGATCCGGCGAGCAGCAGCAAACGCAGACGGCACCAATTATAAACGTGCGATGGGGTAGAGCGCGCTAGAAGATAAACGCGCGCCATGTCATCGTGAGGCAAGTCTACCAGCATGGGCGAAGTCGTACAGGCCCCCGAGTCCGGAATACTTCCGTTGTTCACGAGCGTGCGCGCGCGTAAAATGGAACCGGAACTCATGGATCGCCCTGATCTCGATTCCCGCATGCATGCCCACGCGCTGAAGGGTCTGGCGCGCATCAATCTCTTGAGTCAGACAGGACGTTGTATCTGGCGAGCGATTCGGAGCAATTGCCAGTGGGGCGATGCGCCATTGCGCATATTGGATTTAGCCTCAGGGGGCGGAGACGTGGCAATTTCATTGGCGCGTTATGCTACCCGCGAGCGCATGCCTGTGGAAGTCGAGGGGTGTGATGTGAGCGCGCAGGCCGTCGCTATTTCCACGGCTACGGCAAAGAACTCAGGCAGTCCGGTTCGATTCTTTCAGCGTGACATTCTAGAAGCTGGAGTCCCCAGTGGATACGACGTCGTCGTCAGCACGTTATTTGCCCACCACCTCAACGAAGAGCAGACCATACGCATGTTGCGAGCCTGTCACGCTTCGGGGGCACGGCATGTCATTTTCAGCGATCTGATTCGAAGTCAGATGGGCTATCTTTTATCGCAATTCGTTTGCAGAGCGATGACCCGAAGTTACGTGGTTCGATACGATGGACCACGTTCGGTTGCCGCCGCGTATACGAAAGACGAGTTTTCCGCGCTTGCATGCAAGGCTGGGTTGTCTGCGCATCAAATTGAGTGGGTTTGGCCGTTCCGTTTTCTCTTTCTTTGGCACCGCGTATGACGAAACTTCAGGCGACATCCTCGCTCGATACGGTTGCAACCACAAGGTGGGATGCAATTGTCGTGGGAGCGGGTTGCGCGGGTGCAGTCGCGGCGCGTCAAATTGCGCTTAGCGGAGCGAAGACCTTGCTCGTCGACAAATCGACCTTTCCCCGTTACAAGGTTTGCGGATGTTGTCTCGGGCAACCGGTTCAAAACTCCTTGATGTCGATTGGACTAGGACACATTTTGGAGTCAACCGGCGCCGTGCTTGCGAATCAACTTACTTGTGCTTCGCAAGGCAGGAGCGTCTCGATAGCATTGCCCAACTATCGCATTCTTTCCCGCGAGCAATTCGATACAGCCCTGATTGCCGCTGCGATTGCGGCGGGATCCGAGTTTCTGCCGGGGGTATCGGCTTTGGCATCCTCAGCGGAAGGCAACGGCCGCACGGTAACATTGTTCTCGTCGGAATGTAAGCAGGACGTCCGCGCGAAAGTAGTTGTCATCGCGAATGGACTTGGCAGCCGACTGTTGCGTGGCACGGAAGCTAATCCGCTTCCCATCAGTCAGGATTCGAGAATTGGCGCGGGTGCAGTATGGAACGAAGCGCCCGAGTTTTATGGGGCCGGAACGATTTACATGGCTTGCGGGGCTGGAGGATATGTGGGGGCGTGTCGTCTTGAGGATGGGCGATTGACGCTGGCAGCGGCGTTCGATCCTGATTTTATAAAGGGCAGCGGGGGAATAGAACGGGCCGCCTCGCAGGTCTTGCAGGAGGCCGGATTTCCCCGCCTTGAGACCCCCGCGACTATACCTTGGCGAGGCACGCCGGCGTTGACGCGAGTCACCGGCGCGGTTTCCGCGCATCGCGCATTTGTCATCGGTGATGCCGCTGGATACGTCGAGCCCTTTACCGGCGAGGGAATGAAATGGGCGGTTACCTCTGGAATTGCCGTAGCACCCATTGTCGCGCGCGCGATAGATTCTTATGAGAAAAACCTCGGCCTGCAATGGTCCGACGTTCACAGGCGACTAATCAGTGAGCGGACCGGCGCATGCAAGATGCTGTCGCGCGCGCTACGCCGGCCCAACCTGGTTTCCATGGCCATTCGCTGCGTGTCCGCGTTACCCATACTTGCGTCCCCGTTTGTGCGCCACTTGAATCAACATGATTCCATTCAAAAGGAAGTACGTTTGTGAGCCAATTTTCTATCCTTGGTCAAGGTATTGCGTTGCCTCCCTATTCGATCCCGTTGGAAGAGGCTGTTGCGTATGCGCAGAAGGGGTTTTGTCAGACGGAAGAGCAGGCGAGGCAGTTGACCCTGCTTTATCGAATGACGGGCGTACACCGTCGGCATACCGTTGTGCTGGATGGTCCGGATGGGACGCCAGACCGACATTCCTTCTTTCCGCCGCCAACCGACGAGCGTCAACATGGACCTTCGATTCGGGAACGGATGCAGCGGTATGAGGACGCGGCACTCCCGCTTGCAGTCGAAGCCTCGAAAAATGCACTTGCAGAATCGGGCGTCGCGCCTCGTGACATCACACACCTGATAACCATATCTTGCAGCGGATTTGCCGCGCCAGGCGTAGATGTAGGACTAATAAAGTTGCTCGGGCTACCATTGACCTGCCAACGAACCCATGTTGGGTTCATGGGATGCCACGGGGCATTGAATGGGCTGCGCGTTGCGCGCGGGTTTGCGGAAAGCGACCCCAATGCGCGGGTGCTGCTGTGCGCAGTCGAATTGTGCAGCTTGCATTATCACTACGGGTGGAACCCGGACCAACTGGTTGCGAATGCGCTCTTCGCTGATGGTTCAGCGGCGATCGTTGGCGGCGCGGTCGAAACCGAAAACGACACGTCATGGCGCATCGCGGAGACGGGGTCTTGCCTCGTGCCCGATTCCGAAGACGCAATGACGTGGCGCATAGGCGATAACGGATTCATCATGTCGTTGTCGTCGCGGGTTCCTGAGCTTATTGGAAGCCATTTGCGGCCCTGGCTTTCCGGTTGGCTGGACGAGCATGGGTTGAAGATTCACGATATAAAGTCGTGGGCCGTGCATCCTGGAGGCCCGAGGATTCTTGGTTCCGTTGTGAAAGCCCTGGAAATCGCACGCGAATCCGTGGATGTTTCCAAAGAGGTTTTGAAGAATCACGGTAACATGTCCTCACCCACCATACTTTTCATTTTGAAACGCCTGCGAGACCGAGATGCGCCCCGTCCCTGCGTTGCGCTGGGTTTTGGGCCGGGATTAATGGCCGAAGCCACGCTATTCGTGTAGAATTGGGCGGTAACGAATCTTTCGCAGCACTCACCCGTGCGCTTTTCGCGCCACCCAGGACATATGCAAATAGGACATTTGACCCTCGATAAACCACTTGCCCTCGCGCCGATGGAAGATGTAACGGACATCCCGTTTCGCCTTATTTGCAAGCGTTTGGGGGCGGACCTCCTGTACACCGAGTTTACGAGCAGCGAGGCGC
>CALEZK010000227.1 GCA_937928585.1 uncultured bacterium
GCGTAGAACAGCACCGCGCCCAGCAGCATTGTGTAGTCTCGATTGAACGCCGCCTCGACAAACTGTTTTCCCAATCCGGGAATTTGGAAAATCTTTTCGACAACAAAGGATCCCGTCAATAAACCCGCGGCAGCCGGCCCAAGAAAAGAAACAACAGGTTGAATGCCGCCGCGCAGCGCGTGATGCAATACAACCCGTGCTTCGCTCAATCCCTTGGCGCGGGCCGTACGAATAAAGTCCTGCGCCAGAATTTCAAACATGCCGCCGCGCGCGAGCCGCGCAACATATGCTGCGTACACTGCCCCGAGCGTTAGCGCTGGCAGCACCTTGTGCGCCGGCGTGTCCCATCCGGAGACCGGAAACCATTGCAGTTTCAGCGCAAATGCCAATACCAGCAAAGGCCCAAGCACGAATGTGGGCAAGCAAATTCCAATCATGGACAGCGACATTGGCACATAGTCGGTCAAGGTATTGGGGCGCAGCGCCGCCATTACGCCGGCAAGCAAACCGATCACAACTGCGACAACGAGCGCGTACGCGCCGAGTTCGATGGAGACCGGCGCCCGCAGGATAATCCACTCGCTCACGGTGCGACTCGGCTGCTGCATCGATGGACCGAGATCCCCACGCAGCAGGTCGCGCATGTAATCGACATATTGAACGTAGAGCGGCGCATCGAGGTTATACGTCGCGCGGATCTGTTGCAGCACCTCGGGCGGCACAAAGCGTTCCCCTTCCTGGAAGGGCCCTCCCGGGGCAAGACGAATCAGGAAAAAGATCATCGTCGCAATGATGAGGAAGACGGGGACGAATCCCGCAAGTCGCCGCAGGATAAACAGCGTCATGCGCGGGTTTCCGGAGTGATGTCCATGCTGCGAATTATTTGGGGTTTCGCTTTACACTGAAGTAGCGGTAGTTCATATACGAGATCTGGTTTGCGTCGAATCCTTGCACGTCCGGCGAAAGCAGATAGCGCTGGCGATAGGTGTAGATCGGGATGATCGGCGTGTCCGCGAGCAGGATACGTTCGGCCTCCTGCATATAGCCGAAGCGTTTCGCCGGATCCACTTCGAATCGCGCTTTTTGTTCGAGCCCATCATACTCGGCATTTGACCAGCCCGTCCGATTGTTGCCGTTGCCGGTCGTGAAACATTCGATATAGTTCATCGGATCGAGGTAGTCGGCAATCCATCCCGCGCGCACGACGTCATAGTTAAGCGACGTCATCGAATTCAAATAGACCTTCCACTCCTGTTTATTCGTTGTCACTTCCACGCCGAGATTCTTCTTCCACATGTCCTGAATCGCTTCGGCGATCATCTGGTGGTCTTCGCTTTCGTTATAGAGAATCTCGATCGGCCGCATGCCTTTCCCGTCGGGGAATCCCGCCTCTGCAAGAAGCTGTTTCGCTTTCTCGAGATCATAGTCGATGCCCGCTTCCGGCGTGTATCCGCCGATACCCGGAGGCGTTAGCGCGCGCGCGGGAACGAATGCGCCGAAAAGCACTTCGTTGCAGATGGATTCTCTGTCCACGGCCATGGCCAGCGCCAGACGCACCCTCGGATCGTTCAGCGGCGGCCGCGTAACATTCATGCGATAGAAGTAAGTAGCGGTAAACGGCTCCAGCCGCAACACGCTCGGATTCTCCCGCTGGTAAGTGGGCACCTTCGTGATGAGCAGCGTTTCGATCGTGTCGACTTCGTTTACGCGAAACATGCGCTCCGACGTTTGCAGGTTGCCATTGACCGGATAGAACTGGATCTCGTCCAGCTTGATGAATCCGGCGTTCCAGTAGTGTTCATTGCGCACGACGCGAATCACGCGATTCGGCAGCCATTCCACGAGCTTAAACGGACCGTTGGAAACCATATTCTCCGGCAGGATCCATTTGCTCTGCCGATCATCGATCGCGCCGTGCTTCTCGATTGTTGCTTGTTGCACGGGAAACCACGCGTTGTGCATGTGCACCGTGAGGAAGTAGGGCGCGGGATACAGCAGCTTCGCTTCGAGCGTATGATCGTCAATCGCCTTTGCGCCCACCTGCGAAAAGTCCGTGATTTCGCCCTTGTTGTACTTCTCCGCGTTTTCGAGGCACCAGAGCATGTACGAATACTCGCTCGCCAGTTTTGGCGATAAAATGCGTTTCCAGCTATACACGAAATCGTGCGCGGTTACGGGCGCGCCGTCCGACCATTTCGCATTGGGATTCAATTTGAAGGTGTACGTCTTGCCGTCCTCAGAAACCGACCACGATTCCGCAACGCCCGGCTCCACGGCAAGGGTCTTCTGGTTCATGGTCGTCAGGCCTTCAAAAAGCGACGTGAGGATGCGGTGCTCGGTGTGTCCTGTTGTAAGCATCGGATCAAGTGATTGCGGTTCCGCATCCGCGGCAATGCGCAGGACACCGTCCTTCGGTGCATTCGTCGAGGTTGCTCCGGTGCCGCCGCCATCCTGCCCATTGCAGCCAATCACAGCCAGAAGCACCATCGCCGAGAGAAAATACTTCATCATTATTGCGCGCACCTTTGTTGCCTATAGCCGCCTACACCCGCGCCATTATACCTACAGCCGCGCGAGGGACAAGTAAAGCGTCCGATAATTGCTCCTCTACCCAAGAGCAATCCGCCGCATTGCCTCGTCCTCTCCCCAGTGATAGGCTCAGATTCATGGGCACCATAAAACCCCGGCCGAGATACCGCCGCAATCGCGTTCGGATTGCGCTGGTTCTTACCGTGCCTTTCGCGGTCCTCATGCTGCTGGTATCGCCGCGCGGCGATTTCCCCCTGAACGACGACTGGGTCTACGCAAAGATGGTCGAGGCATTGACCGAGCGCGGACACCTCGGCTTCTCGCCCCTCAGCAACGCCTTCGCGATCACGCAAACGCTCTACGCCGCTCCACTGGTGAAACTCTTCGGCTTCAGCTTCTCCCTGCTCCGGCTCACCACCATTTTCATGGCCTGGGTAACCGTCGTGGCAGTTGCGCTTACCGCGCGCGAACTCGGCTTATCAACCCGAAGCGCCCTGCTCGCGGCAATGACGGTCTTTGTGAATCCGTTGTTCATCAATCTCTCATACACCTTCATGACGGACATTCCGTTCTGCGCGTTCGCGTCGGTCAGCACGTATTACTTCGTTAAAGCCATGCGCGTACCGGCGACGCGATACTTGTTGCTGGGCACGGCCTTCTCCATACTCGCTTTTTACAACCGGCAGTTTGGCGCGCTGATTCCACTCGCGTTTGTCGTTGCGGCAACGGCGAACTGGTCAATTTCACGCGCGCATTTTACGCTGCGGAACGTCGCGGCATTTACATTGCCATGGATCGCCGTCTCGGCGTTTAGCTTCTATTTACGGGTTCCACCGTCCCAGCACCTGCTCGTAAATGCGCCGCCGCCAATCGAGTTCGAAAGTTATCTCATTCGATCTGGCGTGGGCACAATGGCGTCCGCATTCTTTATAGGTATAGGACTTGCCCCACTCGGCTGGTCAATTCTGGCAAAGTCATTCAAGCTGCAGACACGCGCGATGCTCGACGACGTTTTCCCCGTGCTAAGCACTTCGCTAGTGGCGGCGCTTATGGCGACACGATGGCTCTTGCTCCAAGTATACGACGGTGTTTTTCCGATGCTTCGGTTGATCGAAGATACCGGCGTTGGTGTCGCGGCGTTTCGGTTTATGGGCGCTTCCTGGGCTCTTCCTTCTACTATGGCATTCGCAATGCCGACCGTTATGTTGATAGCCTTGTGCTTTGTATTTTGCGTGCCCGCATTGACTGTCTTGTCGATTCTGATCCATTCGCGCGGGAAAGCCCCGCGCATACGCCGCTCGCAGCAGATGTTTCTATTGCTTACTTCCGCAGGCCTGTTATTCGCGCCAGCAGTCGCGTCGCCGGGGTCATTTCTAGATCGGTACTATGTGGCCGCTGCACCAACCCTCGCGCTGCTTGCAGTCGGCATGCTCGCTTTTCGCCCCAAACGCCTGCAGTTGCATGTTGGTGTAGTCGTTGTCTCGATACTGTTCACTGTCTCTGTAATTGCCCTTCAAGACTACATGGCGTGGAACCATGCCCGGTGGCAGGCAATTGATCTCTTGCGAGAGAAATATGGTGCGCACGACTTCGAGATTAACGCCGGATATGAGTTCAACGGGATGTATACGAGTGATGAATTCCTGCGCCGTTCAAGGGAGGAGAAGGAAGAGCTTAGTCCAAAGCCTTTGTGGGTCATCGGCGAAAAATTTGCCGTGTCTCCGGCCAGCGGACGCGACAAACTTCCCCAATATGAAGTGATCGATCAGGTACGGTACTTTTCGTGGCTCGGATTTACAACGCGGTACATGTTCGTCCTGGTGGAAACAGCTTCCGCAGATGATGTGAAAGCCTCTCCTTAGCCGAACTGCGACATCGGACCCCTCCATTCGCTATACTTCCCAATTCCATGGAAATCCCGTTCACATTCGAAATTGAAGCGGAAGACCCTGCCTGCGGCGCGCGCGTGGGCCGGTACCGAACGCCGCACGGGGACATCGAGACCCCCGTCTTCATGCCCGTGGGCACCCAGGCAAGCGTTAAGGCATTGTCTCAACAAGACTTGCGCGACATTGACGCGTCTATCATCCTCGGAAACGCGTACCATCTTTTTCTACGGCCCGGGACCGAAATCCTCGAACAAGCCGGTGGTCTGCACCGGTTCATGAACTGGGATCGGCCAATTCTCACCGATTCCGGCGGTTTCCAGGTCTTCAGCCTGGGCGCGCTGAACAAGGTCACCCCCGACGGCGTAACTTTCCAGAGTCATCTCGACGGCTCCCGCCATCATATGACCCCGGAACGCGCCATCGACGTTCAAATCTCCATTGGCGCGGACATCATGATGTGTTTCGACGAGTGCACCTCCTACCCGGCCACCCACGAAGCCGCCGAGAAATCCATGCGGATGACGCTGGACTGGGCGGCGCGTTGCAAATCCCAGTGGACCGCGCGCGACGCCTCAAAACAGGCCCTTTTCGGCATTGTTCAGGGCAGCACTCACGAGGACCTGCGCCGCGAAAGTGCCGCCGGCACGGTCGCGCTGGACTTCCCGGGCTACGCCATCGGTGGCGTCAGCGTGGGCGAAAGCAAGGAGGAGATGGTCGCCGCAGTGGACTGGGTAGCCCCACTCTTGCCCAAAGCAAAGCCCCGCTACCTGATGGGAGTCGGGCCTCCCGAGGATATCCTCGCGGCGGTCGAGCGAGGCGTGGACATGTTCGACTGTGTGATGCCGACGCGGAACGCCCGCAACGGCAGCTTGTTTACGTCGCGCGGCAAGATCAATATCAAAAATCAGCAGTACCGGAACGACTTTTCGCCGCTGGACGATGCGTGCGATTGTTCCGTTTGCCAGACCTATACCCGGGCGTATCTATGCCATCTCTACCGCGCCGGTGAGATTTCCGCATTGCGGCTGAATACTTTACATAACCTCCGGTTCATGCTAAACTTGGCGGCTGCTGTGCGCCATGCCATTCGGGCCGGGCGCTTTCTGGAGTTCAAGCGGGAATTCCTTCACGGCTATGCCAGCGCGTAGGCGCTGTCTTTTTGTCTTTTGAGAGGTAAATCTAGTGGCATTACAGCAAATAGCGGGACTTATGAGCGAGATCATGCTTGCGGCGGCGGAAGCCCCCGCGGCCGCACCACCCGCGACAACGGGTGGCGCCGCAGCCCAACCCGACCCGTTTACCATCTTCTACTTCATGATCCCCATGATCCTGGTCATGTGGTTCTTCATGATTCGCCCCAACCAGAAGCGCGAGCGCGAGCGGCAGGATATGCTCTCCAAACTTGCGAAAGGCGACCGCGTGATTACGTCAAGCGGCATCGTGGGCAGCATCGTAGGGTTATCCGAAAAGTCCGTTGTCGTGCGGGTCAGCGATGATCCGCCCGTGAAAATAGAGTTTCTGCGTGCGGCAATTACCCGCGTAGCCGCGCGCGACGAAAGCGAAGCGAAGTAGTCCCCGGACGGCCCGGGCTTTGGAGCCCGTCCGCGGCTTAGGTGGAGCGAGGAATGAAGAAGAATCTGTACCGCACGCTGATAATCTATCTGGTCCTGCTGATCTCGATTATCTACGTGTATCCCACGATCGGCTGGTCGCGCCTGACCGATGAGCAGCGCGAACAGCGCCTGGCGCGCTGGGCCGATGAAGATGCCTCAACGGAAGAACTTGGCTTTTTTGGCGAGACGACCCGCGCGTTCAAGCGCTGGCTGGAATTCGACCGCGAGTGGGTGATCAACCTCGGGCTCGACCTTCAGGGC
>CALEZK010000228.1 GCA_937928585.1 uncultured bacterium
AGCCTGCTGTTCGGCCTGCTTGCAGAAGACGATGACGCGAACTTTCTTGCCTGTGCCGTGGGGGAGGGAGACGGTCCCGCGCACCATCTGCTCCGCATGACGCGGATCGACGCCGAGGTGGAATGCGAGCTCGATGGTTTCATCAAACTTGGCGTTCGCGCATTCCTTAACGCCGGCGGCAGCTTCCGTGAGATTGTGATACAGCTTCTGCCGCGCTTTCTGTTGAAGTGCGGCGGTACGCTTGCTCATACGAGCCATGACAAGAACCTCCTGTGGTCTAGCGGGCCGAAGGCCCTTCCACATTTCATGGTTACTGATTGAAAAGCCCCGCGCGCACGCGCCGGGCGCTATGTAAAAACTAGTCGGAGACCGTAATGCCCATGCTGCGGGCGGTGCCTGCAAGCATGCTCACTGCTGCATCGGTCGATGCCGCATTGAGGTCGTTCTTCTTAATCTCCGCGATTTCTTTAAGCTGCGCCCTGGTCACCGAACCCACTTTGTTCTTGTTCGGCTGGCCCGATGCCTTCGCGAGTTTCGCCGCGCGCTTGATCAATACTGGCGCGGGCGGGCTCTTTGTGACGAACGTGAAAGAGCGATCCTCGAAAACGGTGATCACCGCGGGGATAATGAGCCCCTGCTGTTCCTTGGTGCGCTCGTTAAATTGCTTGCAGAATTCCATGATCTGCACGCCGTGCTGACCCAGTGCCGGACCGACCGGAGGCGCGGGGTTTGCTTGACCCGCGGGACACTGCAATTTGACCACGGCCTTGACGGCCTTTGGACCGCCTTTGGCTGGCTTACCCATGACGTTGCTCCGTTACTTTTGCGTTAGCGTAGTGGGCTTTCGATTGCCCGTTAGATTTTTTCGACTTGCCAAAACTCGACTTCGACGCTGGTAAGGCGTTCGAAAATCTCGACCATCACCTTGAGCTTGCCGCTGTCGTGATGGATTTCATCAATATTGCCCAGAAAATTCGAGAACGGACCGTCGATAATCTTTACGCGTTCGCCCTGTTCGAATTTCATCTTCGGCTTCGGGCGCTCGCGCTCGCCGCGCTGCTCCTCGATAATTGCCTGAATCTCCGCGTCTTCCATAGGCACTGGCGCAGTGCGCGAACCAATGAACCCGCTCACGCCCGGCACTTCCTTGATCATGTGCCACAATTCCGCATGACGCTCGGGGTGCACGGGCAATTGAATGAAGACATAACCGGGATACGACTTCCGGCGGGAAACTTTTTTCTCTCCGGAGCGAATTTCAGCAACTTCTTCAACAGGCACCAATACCTGGCCAATCAAATCGCGCACGCCCGCCAGTTCCGCATGGACCAGCAGGTTCTTCATTACATTGCTTTCCTGACCGGAGTAGGCGTGAAGCGCGTACCACCTGCGTTTTATTCCGTCATCGACGGGCTGCGCAGGGGGCTGTTCCTGAACCTGATCGCCTTCAACCGCTTCAACGGTTTCGGCCGGTGTTTCGGATGTATCTTCAATCGACACGTATTGGCTCCTAGCCCAGTAGCAGGACGAGCTTCATGATATTCATGAAGACGATGTCAAACACGCCCAGCACGATGCCGGAAATCAGCAGCGCCCACAGCACCAACTGCGTAAGGCTTTTCAATTCGCCGCGCGTTGGCCAAGAGACCTTCTTCATTTCCGATTGCACGTCCTCGAAGAACTGGCGAATCGACTGAATGAAGCCTGGCTTTTGCGCACCCGGGGCAGCCGGGCTCGTTTTACCGCCACCGCTGGGAGCCGTAGCAACTGATTTGGATGCCATGGTGTACCGTATACCTTATTCGTTCATAAATGGCAGGGCTGGAGGGACTCGAACCCCCAAC
>CALEZK010000229.1 GCA_937928585.1 uncultured bacterium
CCGCACACAATCAGGTCGTGACCTTCCCGGGCGAATTCCGCGGCCAGCGCGCGCGCGATAGCGGAAGTCACTCCCAGCACGACGACAGCGCCGGGCCCGCTGGTTACCGCGGCGGCGGTAGTTAGTACGACGCTGGACGTTGCGCTCACGGTTCAGGAGCTCCTTCCACGATGCCGCAGCGCCGTGCAAGGCGCGATGAAAGTTTGCCGTCCGGGTCGAGGCGATTCTTCACGGCCTGAAACTCTTTTAGTCGTGGATACATCGCCGCGAATGCGTCCGCGCGCGTGCACGCATCTTTTGCCATATACAATCGGCCGCCGTTCTTCACCACGATAGCGTCGCATTCATGGAGAAATCCTTCGATTCCGCGCCCGATAGGCAGGTCGAGGGTCAAGGTCCAGCCGTCGATCGGATGCGACAACATGCCCTGGCTCGGTTGGCCCATCCGCTTTAGCACTGCAAGAAATGATGCCCTGCCGGACACACTCAGTTTCTCCAGCAGGGACCGCAATCCCTCTGTGGCGTTCGTCGGAAACGTTGCCTGGTACTGCGTGAAGCCCTTTTTGCCATAAATGCGATTCCAGTGGTGGATCGCGTCGAGCGGATAGAAGTATGTGTTGTAATCGACTACCTGGCCTTCTTTTGTCCGGTGTTTCGCGTAGAACACTTTGTTGAAAAGTCCGATACTCAGTGGATTCAAGACGAACCCTGGAAAATCGAAAGGAACGCCAGGCTGGAATTTGCCCGGAATAGACAGCGCATCACCATAAGACGATGGCAGCGCGTTTGCCTCGATATGGTCACCGGACATCAATACGGATCTGCCTAGCGACTTGCCCTTTGCGAGGCAATCGACCCACGCTACGGAATACTTGTATCGCGCGTCCGTTTCGCGAATTGCCGCGAGCACAGCGTCGAAGTTTTCGCAGCGGCGGTAGTCTACGCGAATATAGGCACTCGTAACGTGGATCAGCCGGATTTTTGCAGTGAGTATGAAACCGGTCAGCCCCGCTCCGCCGACGGTGGCCCAAAAGACTTCCGAGTTTTCCGTTGGACTGCACGTGAGCAGCATGCCCGTGGGCGTGAGCAATGTGAATTGAAGAACATGCTGGCCGAAGGAACCGTCGACATGATGGTTCTTGCCGTGAACATCGTGCGCGATTGCGCCGCCTACGGTGACGAACTTCGTGCCGGGCGTTACGGGAAGAAACCAGCCGCGCGGCACAAACACATCGAGAATTTCGGCAAGACTGACACCGGCTTCACACTCGAGCACGCCGCAGGCATCGTCGAACGACAGCATGCGATTCAATCGCGTTGTCGAAATGACACCGCCACCGGGATTCACGGCGACATCGCCATAGCTGCGACCGAGTCCGCGCGCGATATAGGTCGTCTGGCCGCCATTGCAGAGGACATCCAGGATGCCGCGCCGCTTCTCCGGGCGGAACACGGCGCATTCCGCGCGCGGCCACCCGCCCCATCCGGCGATTCGTTGTGTGTTGTACCCCGGCACTGTTCAACCCCGATCTGCGCCCATGGCGCCTATCGTAATCGGTGGCGAGGGTCGCAATCGAGTGGGAATTGCGGTTGCCGAGCGGAATGGCGCGTTTATCATCGAACGATGCTGACGCCTTTCACGCGCGCGAAGACCGTCATGCCGATTTCAAGGGCCATCTGGTCCCACGAGCGCCGGGTGATTAGCGACAGCAATGGTGCAGCTTCAGGCGCTTGCACGGGGACGAGCGCGACAATGACGTTACCGGGCGGGCGCGCCGTATGCGATGCGATGCGCACCTGGAACTGATTCACGATACTGCTCTGCGCTTCGACAGCCTTACCGATGCTCACGTCGCGCGCGGCAATTTGGATGCGGACGTTTTCTCCCGAAACCGCGGATACTTCTCCGGCCCACATGGGGCCGAACACCGTCTGCAACTCTGTCAGATGGTAGGGTGCGTCGTGACGGGCCACCGTCGCGTCAAGCACGGCAAATGCGTCTTCATGCACGGCCCCCGACTCGGTATAGACGCGCGGCAACAGCGACTGCAAGGGGCCGCATTCCGTGACGTGTCCACCACGCAACACGAGCAATGTATCCGCCAGGCGCGCAATCTCTCTCAGCGAATGGCTCACCAACAAAAGCGGGATTGAAAGATCCCGATGCAATCCTTCGAGGTACGGCATTAGCTCCGCGCGGCTCGGTTCGTCTAGTGATGCGAGCGGTTCATCCATCAACAGCAACTTGGGACTCGCCAACAACGCGCGGGCGATTGCTACGCGCTGCCGTTCGCCGCCGGAAAGCCCTGTCGGCATGCGATCCAGCATTGCGCCGATTCCAGTCCATGCGATTGCTTGATCCATCGAGATCGCGCGCTGCGCCGCGGGGATGCGCTTGAACCCGAACAGGATGTTCTCACGCACCGAGAGGTGAGGAAAAAGGCTTGCCTCTTGAAACACGTAGCCCAGGCTGCGTTGATGCACCGGCATAAACACGCGCCGCGATTCGTCCTGCCATGTTTCGTCGCCAACAGTAAGCGTCGCAATGCGCGCGCGCGTCAGACCGGCGATACACCGCAGGAGCGTACTTTTGCCGGCGCCACTTGGACCGAAGATGCCTGTTACACCGCGATTGGGAATAGTGAACTCAGCGTCGAGCGTGAACGCGCCCGACGTGTGCTTGAAGCTGCCGTGAATTTTGCTCATCTCGCAACAGTATCCGCGCGCCGGTTCATACTGTAGACAATAAGAAACACGACGAAGGAGAATGCGAACATGCCTGCCGACAAAATGTGGGCGTTTGGATAGTCAAGTGCTTCGACGGAATCGTAAATTGCGATTGAAACTACGCGTGTGCTGTCAGGAATGTTGCCGCCAATCATCAACACCACGCCGAATTCACCCACGGTATGCGCGAACCCCAGCGTTGCGGCGGTGAGGAAGCCACGCCGCGCCATGGGCATCGCAACGGACCAGAACCGGTCCCATGCGTTTGCGCGAAGCGTTGCAGCCACTTCCAGGGGCCTGTCGCCTATTGCCATGAACGCGTTCTGGATGGGCTGCACGACGAATGGCAGCGAATAAAGGACTGAGCCAATCACGAGGCCCGTGAATGAGAATACGAGACGTGGTCCGCCCCACGATTCCCATAGCCCGCCAATCGGCCCGTTTGGGCCAAGCAAGAACAGCAGATAGAAGCCAAGTACTGAGGGAGGAAGCACGAGTGGCATGGCCACGAACGCTTCAACCACGACACGCGCCCGATTCGTGGTGCGCGCGAGCCACCAGGCGAGTGGCGTGCCCAGAATTACAAGCGCGACAACACTCACCGTGGCGAGCTTGAGCGTTAGAAAGATGGGCGACCAGTCAAAGCTATCCACGATGTTGCGCCATCATATTTTTGGAATCGAGTAGCCGGACGCAGCGATGATCTTCCGCGCTTCTTCGCTTTGGAGGAAAAGCAGATACGCCTTCGCTGCCGCGTTGTCTTTGCCGGCAGCAAGCAGGATTGCGTCCTGCTTCAGCGCGGGGTGCAGCGCTTCCGGCACGATCCAGAATTGATCCTTCGGGCGATCGACTACCTGCGAGTAGGCAACAAAACCTGCCTCTGCGCCGCCACTTTCGACAAACTGCATTGTCTGTGCAATGTTTTCGCCGTAAACAATGTTGTCCTTGTACGTGTCCCAAATTTTAAGGTGTTCCATCGTCGCAACGGCGGCTGCGCCGTAGGGTGCGGATCTGGGATTTGCGACAGCCAGATGCTTAATCGCCGAAACGGAGAGGGCATCGGCGCCCTTTGCGATTCCAGAAATCCTGGGTGCGTACAAGGCGAGTCGGCCAACCGCATACGTAAACCGCGTGTCTTTCACGCCAATGTCACTGTTTTCCAGAAGTTCGGCGTGTTCTGCGTCAGCGGAGAGGAAGATGTCGTAGGGGCCACCGTTGGTAATTTGCGCGTAGAGCTTGCCTGTCGAGCCGGAGCTATTTTTGACATGGTGACCGGTGGATTCCGAGAACTTCTTTGACAATGCTTCCTGAACCCCGGCGAAATTCGACGCAACAGCGACGCGCACAGTCCCCTGGCCCAGGGCGGGGTATGCTGCATGTATACAAAAGAGAATCGCGACTGCCACACGGTACACGGATAGTTTCTCCACGATGGGGCCCATTCTACACACGATTCAAGGATGGAACGAAGACAGATTCGGATTGGCCGGGACGCTGAAAACTTGAGCAGTCAAAGCTGGTCCAACGCTTCAGCGCCGTCCGGCGCAAGATTGCGGCTTTACCGCTCCATATGTTGGCTGGTTTTGCGGTTGCCGTGATTGCGCGTTTCCAATCATGTATGATACTGCGGTAAGTGCGCGCCGGGCGCGTTTCGCATGGTCCGAACGAGGATTATATGGAATCGACACGAAGTGCGTTGGGCGGCGAAGCCGAGCCCAACAGTCTGAGCCTCGCCTTCGTCGAGGGATTGTACGACGACTACCTACGCGACCCCGCTTCCGTGGAGCAGGAGTGGCGCACGTATTTTCAGTCGCAGAACGGCGCGCGCGTCACGCCCGCTGCGTTTCACGAAGCACCCCTCCCGCAGGTGAGGACCGCGCCGGTCGAGTCCGGCGCCATGCAGCACCACGTCGATGTGCTGATCCGGAACTACCGGGTGCTGGGGCACAAGATCGCGCGCATCGACCCGCTGAACATGCCGCGTCCGCGCCAGCCGGAGCTGGATCCCGCGTACCATGGGTTTGTCGCGGAGGACATGGACTTAACCTTCAACGCAGGCACCTTGTCGCCGACGGGCGAACATTTGCCGTTGCGCACCATCATTCAGCGACTTCGCAGCACCTATTGCCGGTCAATCGGCGTGCAGTTCATGCACATTGACGATCTTTCGATTCGCGATTGGCTTTGCCAGCGCATTGAAGGTACCGCGAACCGCATGCAACTGAGCCGCGAACAGCAGCTTCGCATCCTTACGCGGCTGACCGACGCGGTCATGTTTGAAGAATTCATTCAAAAGAAATTCATCGGTGCGAAGCGTTTCTCGCTGGAGGGCGGCGAGAGCTTAATTCCTTTGCTCGAATTGGCGATTGAGAAAGCCGGCGAACAGAAAGTCGACGAGATTGTCATGGGCATGGCGCACCGCGGTCGCCTCAACGTACTTGCGAACATCATGGGCAAAAGCCCGCGCCAGATTTTTCGGGAGTTCGAAGACAAAGATTCAAGCCTTATTGGCGACGTCAAGTACCATCTGGGCCATCACACCGAGTGGGTGACTCACTCGGGGCACAAGATTCATCTTGCGCTGGCGTTTAATCCCAGCCACCTGGAATTCGTTAATCCGGTCGTGCTTGGCCGCACGCGGGCCCAGCAGGATCGGATTAACGACATTGAACGACGCAAGAGCATGGCCCTGCTGATTCACGGCGACGCGGCGTTTGCAGGCGAAGGGATCATCCAGGAAACGCTCAATCTTTCGGAGCTCGAGGGCTACACTACCGGCGGCACGCTCCACATCATTCTGAATAATCAGATCGGTTTTACAACGAATCCTTCGGAAGGCCGGTCCAGCGTCTACGCCACGGATGTTGCGAAGATGCTGCAGAGCCCGATATTTCACGTCAATGGGGAAGATCCTGAAGCCGTTGCGCAGACCATTGAAGTTGCGATGGACTACCGCCGTACGTTCCGGCGCGATGTCGTGGTGGACATGTATTGCTATCGTCGTCGTGGCCACAACGAAGGCGACGAGCCGGCCTTCACGCAGCCCGTGCTGTACCGTCATATTGAAAAGCGGCAGCCCGTTCGCGAGGCCTATCTTGAACATATGTTGAAGTTCGGTTCTATCACGCGCGACGAGGCGGAAGAGATTGCGGTCCGTCGCCGCGAGATTCTGGAAGCGGAATTGTCTGTTGCTCGCAGCAACGAACAGTTGCGGCCCAGCAGCGCGCTTCGGGGAATTTGGTCAAACTATCAGGGTGGGCCCGACCGCGATGTGCCCGATGCGGACACTGGCGTTGACAAGGAGCTGTTGAGCAAATTGCTCGATACGCAGTCACGCGTGCCCGAGAAGTTCCATCCGCATCCGAAGATAGTGCGCATTCTCGAACAGCGCGCTGCCATGGCGCGGGGCGAAGCCCCGCTTGATTGGTCCGCAGCCGAAACCCTTGCGTATGCCAGCTTGTTGAACGATGGGACCCGCATACGCATTTCGGGACAAGACAGTGAGCGCGGAACATTCAGTCATCGACATGCCGTGTTGCACGACATTGAAGACGGAGATCTTTACGTACCCTTGCGCCATATATCGCCGAAGCAGGCGGCGTTCGAGATTTACAACAGCCCCTTGTGCGAGGCCGGCGTGGTGGGTTTTGAATATGGCTACAGCATTGCGTGTCCGGACGGCCTTACCATTTGGGAAGCGCAGTTCGGCGACTTTTTCAATGTCGCCCAGGTCATCGTCGATCAGTTTATTTCCAGTGCCGAAGACAAGTGGCGCAGCCTGTCCGGTCTCGTCATGCTGCTTCCGCACGGGTATGAAGGGATGGGGCCGGAGCATTCGAGCGCGCGCATCGAGCGCATGTTTTCATTGACCGCGGAAGACAACATGCAGGTGGTCTATCCCACGACGCCTGCGCAGATTTACCATGTGCTTCGCCGGCAGATTGTGCGCCCCTGGCGCAAGCCGCTCATCGTGCTCACGCCGAAGAGCCTCCTGCGTCACCCAAAGTGTGTGTCGTCGCTTGATGATCTCGCCGCTGGCCGGTTTCGCCGGATCCTTCCCGACGAGAAGGGAATTGTCGGTAAGGTCGAACGCGTTCTCCTGTGTACGGGAAAGATCTATTACGAGTTGCTGGAGGAACGCGAGAAACTTGGGCGCGACGATGTTGCCATCGTTCGCGTCGAGCAGTTATATCCGCTGCAGCCGGAAGATCTTCATGAAGTGCTCAAGCACTATGCAGATAACACGCCGGTTGTCTGGGTGCAGGAAGAACCGGAGAACATGGGCGCGTGGCGCCGAATGCGCGGCAAGTTCGGATACATTCTGGAGGCGCGTCTGCCATTCTTCGGCGTGTACCGCGTTGCCTCCGCGAGTCCCGCGACGGGGTCTCCCGCGTGGCACAAGAAAGAGCAGCGCGAAATTATCGATCAAGCATTTGGCCCGATTTTCGGGTTTTCCAAGTAGCCGGAACGCTCCCGTATCGGAGTTCCGGATCAACGTAAAGCAATACGATATCGCATTGGAGCTGAATCGATGCCAGTGGAATTAATCGTGCCCCCGATGGGCGAGTCGATCGCAGAAGTGCAGATCGGCGCGTGGCGCAAACAACCCGGTGAATCCATTAATCGGGACGATTCTGTGGTGGAACTGGAATCCGACAAGGCCACGATGGATTTGCCCGCACCAGTCGCAGGCACGATAACAAAAGTGTTGAAGCGAGAGGGCGAACGAGCCGCCGTCGGCGAGGTTATCGGATACATGGAAGAAGCCGCCGTTGCGCCCAAGGCGTCGCCGGAAAAACGCGAAGCGCCGGCTCCCACGGCAAAGGTAGCGCCTGCGGCGACGAAACCCGCGGACGGCGCCGCGCGCGTCATGCCAGCCGCCCGCAGGGTAATGGCGGAGCAGAAACTTTCTACCAACGACGTGACCGCAACCGGTCCCGGTGGGCGTGTGCTGAAAGAAGACGCCGAGCGTGCCGTGAAACAGGCGGCTCCGCAGCCGGCACCTGTTGCCGCTCCACCGGTGGCCATCGCGCCTGTGCGAGGCCCCCGCGACGAAGAGCGCGTGCCGATGACACCCATGCGCCGACGCATCGCCGAGCGACTCGTCGAAGCGCAACAGACCGGCGCGCTGCTTACGACCTTTAATGAAGTCGATATGTCTGCGGTAATGGCGCTGCGCGAAGAACATCGCGCGGCGTTTCAGGAGAAACACGGCGTTAAACTCGGATTCATGTCGTTCTTTGTCAAGGCCGTCGTGGAGGCGCTCAAGCAGAACCCGAAGATCAACGCGGAGATCCGCCACACCGATATCGTGTATCACCACTATTACGACATTGGAATCGCCGTCGGCAGCGGTAAAGGGCTGGTCGTGCCGGTCATTCGCAATGCCGAGTTGATGTCATTCGCCGACGTGGAGAAAACCATCGCGGACTTCGGAGCGCGCGCGAAGGAAAACAAGATCGCGTTGCAGGAACTGGAAGGCGGCACCTTTACAATCAGCAACGGTGGCGTTTACGGCTCGATGATGTCCACACCGATCGTGAATCCGCCGCAAAGCGGTATTCTCGGTCTGCACGCGATTCAGGATCGTCCGGTCGCGCGTGATGGCCAGGTCGTCATTCGTCCGATGATGTATATTGCGTTGACGTACGACCACCGTGTTGTCGATGGCCGTGAAGCCGTGACCTTCCTCAAGAGCGTCAAGGAATACATCGAGAAACCTGCGCGCATGCTGCTGGACCTGTAGGAGCAAAAATGCAAGCCATTTCCGCGCGCGCGCGCATTGCGATTGTGGTATCGATTCTGCTGGTGTCCGTCGGTTGCGATCAGGCGACCAAGCGAATTGCGATTACCAAACTGAAGCCACTGGATCGCGTAGAAGTCATCGGTGATTACGTCACGCTGCAATACGCAGAGAATCGCGGCGCGTTTCTGAGTCTCGGCGCAACCTTGCCTGATGGCGCGCGATTCTGGATCTTCACCGTATTTACGAGCGCGGTGCTCCTGCTGCTCGCCTGGTATGTTTTCTCCCAATCCGGTCTGAGCAAATCCGACATTGTTGCCATTGCCCTGCTATTGAGCGGTGGCGTGGGCAATATGATCGACCGCATTTCTCGAAATGGAATCGTAGTGGACTTCATGGTGATCGATATTTGGGGCCCCATCCGAACCGGTGTGTTCAACGTCGCCGATGTCGCCGTGATGGCTGGCGTGTTTTTGCTCTTCGGCGCGCGGCTCTTTACCCGTCCGAAGCAGGAGGAGGCAGCGCATGAAACAGGAAACCCATGACCTCGTGGTGATCGGCGCAGGCCCCGGCGGGTACGTCGCGGCGATACGCGCGGCGCAGCTAGGGCTCAATGTTGCCTGCATCGAGCAAGAAAAACCGCTCGGCGGTACCTGTCTGCGCGTTGGCTGTATCCCAAGCAAGGCGATGCTCGAATCCAGCGAGCACTACAACGCAGCGAAGAACGATCTGAAGGCGCACGGCGTCAATGTCAGCGGCGTTGAACTGGATCTTGCCACCATGCTCAAGCGAAAAGACGGTGTGGTGCGCACGCTTACAAAAGGCATTGAAGGCCTGTTCAAGAAGAACGCCATAACGCGCTATGAAGGCCGCGGGCGCATTGCTGGCACAGGCAAAGTCGTAGTCGATGGCAAAGAGCCGGTCGAGTTGACCGCCAAGTATATCATCATTGCGACGGGCAGCAAGTCAGCGCCTCTGAAGGGCGTCGCGGTCGATGGCGACCGCATCGGCGGCAGCACGGAAGCCCTTTCGTACCCGGAAGTGCCGAAACACCTTGTCGTCATCGGTGCGGGCTATATCGGTCTCGAACTGGGGTCGGTGTGGCAACGACTCGGCGCGAAAGTCACCGTGTTGGAATACCTGGATCGCATTCTTCCGGGTATGGACCTTGAACTCGCGCGCGAAGCCGAAAAGGTATTCAAGAAGCAGGGAATCGAATTCCGGCTGGGTACAAAGGTAATTGGCGCCACGGTCGAGAAAGGCGAGTGCGTGGTCGTGATCGAGGGCGCGGCACCAATTACATGCGACCGCGTGTTGCTTGCCGTAGGCCGACTGCCAAACACGCAGGATATCGGGTTGGATACGGTGAACATCCAGACGGACGCCCGCGGAACAATTGCGATTGACGATCATTTCGCAACATCAGCACCCGGCATTTACGCTATTGGCGATGCCGTGCGAGGCCCCATGCTCGCGCACAAGGCGGAAGAAGAGGGCATTGCCTGCGTAGAGCATATTGTTACCGGATACGGGCATGTAAACTATGACTGCATTCCCGGCGTGGTGTACACACATCCGGAAATCGCGACCGTTGGCAAGACTGAAGAACAACTCAAAGATGCCGGTATCGCCTATCGGAAAGGTGTGTTCCCTTTCATCGCAAACGGCCGTGCCAAGGCCATCTCGCAAACCGAGGGGCGCGTGAAGATACTCGCCGACGCGCAAAACGATCGTGTGCTCGGCGTTCATATCATCGGGCCTCGCGCGGGCGACCTCATTGCGGAAGCAGCCGTTGCCATGGAGTTTGGCGCATCCAGCGAGGATATCGCACGCTGCTCGCACGCTCATCCGACACTGGCCGAAGCGGTCAAGGAGGCGGCGTTTGCAGTCGCCGGTCGCGAGATTCATATCTGAGAAAAGAAAAACGGCGCATGGGACAGAAAGCCCCATGCGCCGTTTCCAATTCTTGACTAGCCCTTGTAGCTGATACGGTAGATGCAATTGGCTTCATCGTCGCTCACGAGCAATGCGCCATCCGGCATTACCAATACGTCTGCTGGACGTCCCCACGCTTTGCCTTCCTTAAGCCAACCCTCCGCGAACGGCTCGTAAGACACGACGTTACTATCGGCGTCGAGGGTCACGCACATGACGCGATAGCCGATTGGACCAGCCGCGGGGGTGCGATTCCAGCTCCCATGTTCGGCAATGAAAATCTGGTTGCGGTACTTCTCTGGAAACGCCGTGCCGGTATAGAATCGCATGCCGATTGCGGCAACGTGCGGGCCAAGCTCTTGCGCAGCCGGCGTGAATTCTTCCGCTTTACGACCCTTGCCAAACTTCGGATCCGGGATCTCCTTGCCGAAGTAGTAAGGGAAACCGAAATGCATGCCTGCTTTTGGAACCCGGTTCAACTCATCTGGCGGCAAATCGTCGCCCATCATGTCGCGCCCGTTGTCGGTGAACCACAGCTCCTTCGTGACCGGATGCCAATCGAAGCCCACGCTGTTGCGCACGCCTTTGGCGAAGATCTCGCGGCCTGTCCCGTCCGCGTTCAGCCGCGTAATGGTTCCGAAGATTTCATCTTCCGACTCACATACATTGCACGGCGCGCCTACGGGGACATACAGCTTTCCGTCCGGCCCGAACGCGATAAACTTCCAGCCGTGCCACTCTTTGTCCGGGTAGGTGTCGTTTACGACAACCGGCTCAGGGTTGTTTGCGTAGTTCGACTCAATGTTTTCGAACTTGATGATGCGATGAATCTCGGCGACGTACAGGGCGCCATCGCGAAACGCAAGACCGCTCGGCTGGACCAGGTTTCGGGCGATCACCGCGACCTCGTCCGCTTTGCCGTCCTTATCCTTGTCGATGACTGCATGAACGCGCCCCAAGCCCTTGTCGCGCGAACCGACGAACAGGGTGCCGTTCGTCCCAAGCGCCATTTGCCGGGCATTGGCGACCTTCGTGGCATAGACATCGATCGAGAACCCTGGCGGCAACTGAATGTTCTCCAACGGAAGGTCGGCAGCCCCGAGGGCAGTGAACGTCCCGACGCAAAATACCGCCAAGGCAACCATGACTGACCGGTAGATAAATAACATGCAATGCTCCTTGTTCCGAGAGTGCGATACTATGCAGTGCAC
>CALEZK010000230.1 GCA_937928585.1 uncultured bacterium
GCTTCCTCATTTGGCCTTGGGTCATGGCAGGGCTGGCACCACCGGTTCAGCGTCCTGGTTTGGAGTCAAATCATGGCTGCCGTTGCGTTTTGTGTGCTTGGCGTGACGAAGAGTCTTTCGGTGATGGTATTGTGCGCAATTACGGTCGGGGTGAGCGGCGCGGTGACATTTTTTGCAAGCTTATTCTATAGCGTTGCGAATTCGGAGAAGCGGCACCGGCGGGCGGCGATTCATGAGGCAACGGTTGGGCTGGGTAGTTTCTCGGGAGCGATGCTTTTTGGGGAGCTTGCGGGGCGATTCGGAACGACCTGGCCCTTTCTGTACACACCGATATTTATTTCGGCCGGCATTGCCCTTCAGTATTTTCTTTTGAAGGCCGGATCTCGAAGGACCACGCTGTAACTCTTTTTATTTTAACGGGTTATAGATCTCCCCCTGCGCTTTTGCTTACTTTTCACTGCCGCGTTGACATTTGGACTGGACAAGGTTTGGAAGTTGGGGTATATTTAGTTCGTGTTTACCTTACGGTAGGTATTATGGTCTTGGGCAAAATTCACCTAACAACACCGGGGTAGGTCGTCATGGCAAACCAAACGAACGCCGCAAAAGACAAGGCAATGGAACTGGCGGAGGATGCACGCCAGGAATGGAAGTTTCCGAGCTTCACCGCGGAATTGTTTCGCGGGAATTTCAGATGGGATCTAATGCACCCGTATCCGCTGCAAGACGCGGAAGATAAGCGGATCGGCGATGAGTACATCGCGAAAGTGCGCGAGGTACTTGAGAAGCACATTGATCCGATCAAGATCGATCGCGAGGGTCACTATCCTGCCGAGTCATTGAAGGCGCTTGCGGAGATTGGCGCATTCGGAATGAAAATTCCGAAGGAATACGGCGGCGTGGGTTTGTCGCAGACGAATTACAGCCGTGTGTTGTCGGTGATTGGTTCTTACTGTCAGAGCACGACGACGTGGGTTTCTGCGCACCAGAGTATCGGCGTGCCGCAGCCGTTGAAAATGTATGGCACCGAAGAACAGAAAAAGAAGTACCTTCCACGCCTTGCCAAGGGCGAGATTTCTGCGTTTGCATTGACGGAACCGGATGTAGGCTCGGATCCCGGCAAGATGGGGACGACGGCGATACCTTCGGAGGATGGATCCTATTACCTGTTGAATGGCGAGAAGCTGTGGTGCACGAACGGACCTTCGGCGGACATCATGGTTGTTATGGCGAAGACGCCGCCGAAGATTGTGAATGGCAAAGAGAAGACGCAGATTACGGCGTTCATCGTTGAGAAGGACATGCCGGGATTCTCGGTCGAGCACGTGTGCTCGTTCATGGGGCTGCGCGGTTTGTCCAACGGTTTGCTTCGGTTCAACAATGTGAAAGTGCCGAAGGAAAACATTATCGGCAAGCCGGGCGACGGTCTGCGGATCGCGCTGGGCACGTTAAATA
>CALEZK010000231.1 GCA_937928585.1 uncultured bacterium
TAACATGGGTTACTTCCATCAGGCCATCGTCTACAACTACGGCGAGATGGAACACGGGGTCGCCATTTGGCTTGACGATGATAAAATCGTCGAGCTCCTTATTCTCGACCCGCACGGATCCTTGCACGATATCGTCGATGACGGTGACGCCCTCCGGCACGCGAAACCGGACACTGAAGGGACGATCGCCCATGGCAGAAACTTGATCGGGCGACAAATCACGACATTTTCGGCTATAGCGCGGCGGGCGTTTTTCGGCCTGCGCGCGTTCGCGATCGGCGTCGAGTTCTTCCTTGGTGCAAAAGCAGCGGTAGGCCTTACCTTCGACAACGAGACGACGGGCTTCCTTGCGATGGATTTCCGCGCGCTCCGACTGTTTATAGGGACCGTGCGCGCCCCTTTCGGGTTCGCCGCCGAATGCAGGGCCTTCGTCCCAGTCGATTCCAAGCCAACGCAGCCCTTCGCAAATGATGTCGGCGTAGTGGGCTTCACTGCGCTCGGTGTCGGTGTCCTCCAGGCGAAGAATGAAGGTACCACCGGTTTTTCTGGCATATAGCCAGTTGATCAGCGCGGTTTTGGCATTGCCGATATGAAAAAATCCCGTCGGAGACGGTGCTATGCGGACGCGGATAGGGCTCATGTAAGTTTGATGTTCCTTTTTTTGGCAGAGACCCGAGAGTATACACATTAAAACCGCAAAATTGCACGGACAGGAATAGTGCCGTCAATCTGAAGCGGCGGTATTAAGGAGGGATTAAACAGGCTGTAAAGGGACTTGCGAATCTGCGGGAAGCTCGACCCGAATTATATCCCCGGCCCTGATCATACCGCCAATGGCTACGACGCCCATTACTCCTGCCTTCCGTACAAGCTGCCCCGCATCATTTCTAACAAGGAGCGTTTCCATTAGACCAAACCGCAAGGCATTGAGTTGCTGGCAGGGATTTCGCAAACCAGTAATAGTGATGATAGCGCTCGAGCCTACATGTAACTGAGTGCCTGTCGGCAAATTAAGCAGCGGAATGCCGCGAGTCGTGATATTCTCGCCCATCTCGCCGGGTTGTACTTCAAAACCTTTCCCGTGAAGTTCTTCGTGCAACTCTTCATGAATTAGATGTACCTGGCGCAGGTTTGGTTGGCGAGGATCGCGCGCGACACGTGAACGATGTTTTACAGTTGCACCCATATGCGCGTCGCCTTCGACGCCCTGGCCTTCAAGAAGCATTATTGATTTCTGCTGAAACTTTCTGAAGGAATGACTCGGGCTTAGGTGAACGACACGGACAACACCGGTGATGGCGCTTTCTATTTCGTTGTTGATTTGCATGAGCCTAGATGGAAACCGATCTAGAATCCGTTGGTTTCTGGAGTGGTCACGATCTCGGTAATTCGATTTTGCGCGTTCACGTGCACGTTTTTAGGCTTGTGAAGCTTGGCCTCGGCGTGTTCCATCTGGGCGTAGGTCAGTACGATGACGATATCTCCCGGTTGGCCTTGACGCGCGGCTGGGCCGTTCAGGCAACAAACGCCGCTGCCACGCGCGCCTTCGATGGCATAGGTCTCAAAACGCGCGCCGGTGTTGACGTTGAGCACCTGCACTTTTTCATGGACAAGGATTTCGGCGGCATCCATGAGCTCGGGATCCAGCGTCAGGCTGCCGACATAGTTGAGGTCGGCCTGTGTGACCGTAGCCCGGTGGATTTTGCTTTTCAACATCGTCAGTAACATTTCATGCCCTCGTTTGAACGCGACCTGGGTTTGACTTTTTCGGTGCCTGTTTTATTTCGTGGACAACGGCCCGATGCCCAATTGCGGGAAATTGTGTTGGTGCCAATAGGGGTACATCACCGGTACGGCGCTGGCATTATCGAGCCGGTCGATCTGATCCTCGCTGAGGCGCCAGCCGAGCGCGCCGAAGTTTTGTTTAAGCTGTTCTTCGTTGCGCGCGCCGATGACGATATTGCAGACGCTGGGTCTATAGAGCACCCAATTCAGCGCAACTTGCGCGGGGGTCTTGCCCGTTTCATTGGCAACCTCGACGAGGACATCAACGACGTCGTGCAGGCGCGGCGCCTTCAGGGCCGAAACGATGTCCAGTTTTTCCAGGCGCGAGCCTGCGGGAGGGGCATCGCCCCGGCGGATTTTGCCCGTGAGCGCGCCTCCGGCGAGGGGACTCCATACCATGTTGCCGATGGCTTGATCGAGGGCCAGAGGAATGAGTTCCCATTCGAGTTCACGGCCCAGGAGCGAGTAGGACACTTGATGCGCAACGTAGCGGCTCCAGCCGTATCGCTCCGATACAGAGAGGCATTTCATCAAATGCCATCCCGAGAAGTTTGAACAGCCGATGTAGCGAATCTTTCCGCTGGTAACGAGATCATCCAGCGCCCGCAGCGTTTCTTCGACGGGCGTTGTGGCATCGAAGCCATGCATGAAATAGAGGTCGATATAATCTGTTTTCATGCGCCGCAGGCTTGCTTCGCAGGCGCGCAAGAGTCTCGCGCGCGAGGCGCCGTAGTCGTTGGGTCCACTGCCCATGGGAAAGGTGGTCTTTGTGGAGATAAGGACCTTGTCTCGCCGGCCCGCGACAGCCGCGCCGAGGATTTCCTCCGACAGGCCGAGCGAGTAGCCATCGGCGGTATCAAAAAAATTAGCGCCGGCGTCGATACAGACATCCACCAGTCGTTTAGCTTCGGCGATTTCGGTCGCGCCCCATGCCTTGAAATACTCGTTGCCTCCGCCCCAAGTTGCGGTGCCGAAGCTGATGACCGGAACCCGAAGTCCACCACCCAACTGTCTGTGTTCCATTTTCAATCTCCGCTCTGATTCGGGTTCAAAACAATGTTGTCGATCAGTCTGGCTTCACCCACAAAGGCAGCAACCGCGAGCACCGCCGGTTTCTCCAGGCGTTTGATGGGTTGCATCGTATCGGCATCGACAAGTTCGACATAATCGATTCTGACTTCGCTCATGCCCGCGCGGACCGCTTCGCAGATGGTTGCTGCATCGCGTTCGCCTGTTTTTACGCTGGCTTGGGCGGCGAATAACGAGCGCGATAAGCATAGCGCGCGCGCGCGTTCTTCCAGATTGAGATAGCGATTACGAGAGCTCATTGCGAGACCGTCGGCCTCGCGCACGGTCGGCAGAACGATAATTTCGATTCCAAAATCAAGGTCTTGTGTCATCCGCTTTACGACTGCGCACTGCTGGGCATCTTTTTGCCCGAAGTACGCGCGATGGGGTCTTACCGCATTGAACAATTTTGCGACTACGGTGGCGACGCCGCGAAAGAAGATGGGCCGCGTGACGCCGCAAAGGCCTTCTGAGAGGCCCTCGACCGAGATATACGTCGCGTAGCCCGGCGGATAGAGTGCATCTTTACTTGGGGCGTAGATGGCGGTGATGCCGCATGATGCGCACAGGGCGAGATCCGCATCCCAGGTACGCGGGTACTTGTCGAAATCCTCGTGCGGGGCGAACTGGGCCGGGTTTACGAAAATGCTCGCGATGGCGACGTCATTTTCATTGGCAGCGGCGCGCATCAGGCTTGCGTGACCTTCGTGCAGGGCGCCCATTGTGGGGACAAGCCCGATGGTCCTGCCCTTACGACGCTGCTCGTCTGACCACGCCTGCATTGCCTCGCTGGATTCGAGCACGATCATTCGAATGAGTGCTCCGCATCCGGGAAGGTACCCGAACGCACTTCGGCGGCGTACTGCTCGAAGGCGGTTTTCATGGCCGCGCCGACGTCCGCGTATACCTTGGAGAACTTTGTGTACTTGCCCATTCCCAGCATGTCATGCATCACCAATACTTGGCCGTCGCAGTGCGGGCCCGCTCCGATGCCGATAGTAGGAATGGCGATCGATTCGCTGATTTCCTTCGCGAGATCTGCGGGCACACATTCCAAGACCAGCGAAAAGCATCCTATTTCTTCCAGGCCCTTTGCTTCTTCCAGTAGCCGTTTTCGGCTCTCTGGGTCGCGTCCCTGAACTTTGTATCCGCCGATTTGATGAATCGATTGGGGCTGAAGTCCGATGTGTCCCATTACGGGGATACTGGCGTTGCTGATGGCGGAGATTGTTTTTTCGAAGACCCGGGCAGGACCTTCGAGTTTAACTGCTTGAGCTCCAGATTCTGCCACAAGCCTGCCTGCGTTCCGGACGGCTTCCTCTGGAGATACATGGTACGAGAGGAAAGGTAAATCGGCGACGACCAACGCTCGATGCACCGCGCTGGAGACCAGGCGCGTGTGGTAGAGCATCTCGTCCATGGTGACGCTGAGGGTGTTCTCGCGGCCCATGACGACCATTCCGCAAGAATCGCCGACAAGTACAGCGTCGAGGCCGGCTTCATCGACCAACTTTGCGGTAGGGAAATCGTATGCGGTAAGCACGGCGATCTTGTCGCCGGTTTTTTTGCGTTCGCGCAGGGCGCCCGCCGTAACCCGGGGCATTTCGTCAACCTCCTGAACCGTGACGATGCCGTCCCGGTCCCTGTGGGCTCCAAGCGGAGCGGTTCAGAAGTCTGTCTGTTGCCGCGCACTCGACTCCGGGTCAGGGGGCTAGTCCCTGCCCAAGCGCGCGACTTCGTAATTTTAGCACAAAACGAGTTTGAGAAGGGCAAACAGAAAACCGATCGCACAGTGCGGGATTGATTTGAGCCTGAGAAGCATTGCGAATCGGCAAGCCAAAGCGGGCTTTTGCTACAACATGCCGTCGCAACTGTCTAGTGATGCTAGCAGGGCCTTTATCGATAGATTCGAAACAGGGTCTATTTCGTCGGGTGCAATATCAGCCAGAGGCACCAGGACGAATGCACGCTTCCGAAACTCGGGATGGGGAATCGTCAATTCGGGTTCGTTGATAACAGCGCTTCCCCAGAGGATGATGTCGATGTCGATAATGCGTGGTCCCCAACGCACCTCTTCGCGCCTGCCCATAGCTTGTTCGATGGATTTTGCCAAATCGAGAAGCATGCGTGGCGAGAGATTGGTGTCGACTGAGATTGCCATATTCAGGAACGGGCCCTGCGGTATATCTCCAACGGGCTCGGTTTCGTAGCGTCGGGACTGAGCTACGACCTTAACTGCCGGGGAGTCGCTCAGCAAATCTACTGCGCGGTGCAAATTCTGTTCCCGGTCGCCAATATTGCTGCCCAAACTTAGATGTACCTGCATTGAGAGATGATAGTAGATGCGGTGACTGGTTGCGACTTGCGGTGAAATACGCATGGTTCCTGTGAGAGTATTGGGCAGTCAACACGGGGAAATCAGAGCGATGCGCATCAAGGGCTGGAAAATCGTCGGGGCCACCTTCGTCGCGATGACGGTCTTGGTGATCGCAGTCTTTGCCATGGGCGGGTTTAGCGAAACGGCAACGCGATTGCTGGTTCGAAATACCGCTCAGGTTGCCGTTACGTTTTTTCTGTTTGCCTACGCAGCGTCCTCGCT
>CALEZK010000232.1 GCA_937928585.1 uncultured bacterium
GATCTCGACGCCGCCGAGCCCATCACGCGACATCAACTCGCCCCGAAATCGCTGCACGACGATAACGAAGACGCAGAAACCGTCACGATAACCACGGACACCCTGCCCGCAGAACGACCTGTGAACATCACCCTGCCCGTGCATTCGCTGACCGCCCTGGAATGGACTACCCCTTAGCGGATGCTCTTTGTGCCTTACCCATTTCTAAACAGAATGCGCCAAGCAGCTGCAATTTACTCAATGTCGTGAGTAAAATTACTCAGGATATTGAGTAAAATGGCAAACGCAATCACCATAAGGCCTTACAGCTTTGCTTTTACTCGGCGGATCGCAGAAACGCTGCGATTTGTGCAGGTGCTGGCAGGACCGCGTCGAGCTGGGAAGTCCGCGCGCGCTCCGCAAGTTGTTGAGAACCTTGGTCATCCCATCCCATGCCCGGCTCCAAGTGCGAACCCATGAAATGTGTACTTCAAACACACCGCCATATCGCACCAGAAATAAAGCTTGTATATGCGTTTGGTTGTGTGATACGGTTTTTCACGGATGAGGCATCACGTTGATGTCTGCGTTCGAGAATCTTTGATGGCTACCCTGCCAACGTTTTGCATGTCGTTCCAATTCGACGCTTGCTCCTCCTTGGTACTGTCCCACCCGAGAATCCTGGACCATCGCACAGACCACAGTTTACCAAGTGAAGGAATCAAGACAATGAACATCTATGTAGGCAACCTTGCGTACACCACCACCGACGAAGACCTGCGCCAGCAGTTCGAGACGTTTGGCCGCGTTGACACAGCGCGCGTCGTGATGGACAAAATGACCTCGCGTTCGAAAGGCTTTGGCTTCGTCGAAATGGCGAACCAGACCGAAGCGCAGGCTGCCATCAGCGGCCTCAACGGACAGGACCTCGGCGGTCGCACGTTGAACGTCAATGAAGCCCGTCCGAAAACCGAAGGCGGCGGTGGCCGCAGCGGCGGCGGATACGGCGGCGGCGGTTACAATAGCGGCGGCGGTCGCGGCGGCAGCCGTTACTAGTCGTTAGCTTTGTTTCGTGTTTTCCCGGGGCCGCGCAGGATACTGCGCGGCCCCGGTTTTTTTAACGCTAGGTCATGGTCTGGAAGTTTGGATTTCGCCAATCTCGCGAAGAAAACTGACGCGCCCATCTTCAGAAAGCACATTTCGTCCGGTTGGCAAGTGGTTGTGAATGCTCCTGTCGCGAACTATTGCATTCTCATCCGCTCCCGTGAAGAACTCGTACGTACTCCACTCGTCGATACTTCCCGTGCGATTCGGCGGGTTGGCCGCGCCCGGGCACACAAAGGTATCGGCTACGTCATGATACTTGGGATATAAGTCACTCATTGCCGTTGGCGACGTCCCGTTGTGATCGGTCTTGTAATGCTGTATCGCGAGGCCGATCTGTTTGAGGTTTCCCGCACATGCTGCGCGCTGTTCGGATTCGTCGGCGCGGGACCATGCGGGAATTGCGATGGCGGCAATAATCGACAGAATCGCAAGGACCACAGGTATTAGAAACACGAGTATCGCCGCAACGATCACCCAACGCAATACGTTTCCAGACTTGCTGGCGGGTTCGCGCACCACAACGCGTTCGATCACTGGCGGTGGCGCCGTTTGCGCTGTGGCGGTGTCGCGCGTTCGTAAGTTTGTCGAGTCTTCGACGATGCTTTCCGGCGAGCCGACGGCTGCAAGGGTTTGTCGCAGCGCGCTCAGCGTGATGAGCGCGCCGGATTCCTGCTCGGCTTTGGTGGTGATGTGATCGCGCAGGCCGGACACGATTTCCTCCGCGTCTTCGCCGGAAGATTGCGCGAGCGCGCGCACCTGCTTGAGATATCCTTCTAGATAGTCTGTCGCTTCCGGTGTCCACTCAGCCATGGTGTCCCTCTCTTTCATTCTGAAAACGACTTACGCCGCCGGCCAGTTCGTTCCAATACGTGTTCATTGTTTCCCGCATGCGCTGTCCGGCTGGCGTTAGCGTGTAGTACTTCCGCGCGGGACCACTGGTCGATTCCGCAAGCCGCGTCGTCACCAAACCCAACCGCTTAAGCCGCGCCAGAAGCGGATAGATGGTTCCCTCCGTGACAACCAGCCCCTTCACCTCCGACAATTGCTTCACCAAGTCGTACCCATACACATCGCCTTTCGCCAACACATTCACAATGCACAGCTCAAGCAACCCCTTCCGAAGCTGGGTCGTCCAGTTGTCGATATCGGAATCTAGCTCGCCCATGTCAAATATAGTGTATCACAAACTACAATGCATTGCATAGTATAAATTTGAAAAACAGCTAACATGTTTAAAATTAGCCACTTGCAGCGCATATGACAAGTAATTACCCCTCGTCTTGTAACTTTGTACAAAGGGATAATTCGCTTTCCATCGCATTGTGTCTCTACAAGAGAGTGCAACTTCCCGTGCCAAAATTATGCGAGTTCACGTGAACTCCTTCAGCCCTCATCAGCGCGCGCCCGCCGAGTGATTGACCGATACGCCCCCTGCAAGTACCATGGGGATTATGGATTTGGTAATGATGATTCGCAGTGTGACCCGATGCGCAGTGTCGGGTGCATTGCTGTGCTACCCCGTTTTGGCGGATACGCCAGCGCAAACATCCGCAGCCGAACTTCTCGAACGTCTGGACCGCATCGAAGCCGCGATAGCCACGCCGCCCGCGCAGCAAACGGTGCGCTTCAATCGCGACATCAGGCCGATCCTCTCCGAACATTGCTTCAAGTGTCATGGTCCAGATGAGAAACAGCGAAAAGGCGGGTTACGCCTCGATACCGCGGAAGGGGCGCGTGAAGCGCTCACGCCGGGCAATCCGGAGACCAGCGAAGTCATCGCGCGTATCACCACGCACGACCCAGACGACAAGATGCCGCCCGTCAATTCGCCCACCGCGCTGACGCCCGCGCAAATCGAAACTATTACGAAGTGGATTGCCGAGGGCGCGCAATATGAGCCTCATTGGGCCTTCGCAAAACCCGTGCGCCCGGATGTCCCCTCAGTAAAGCAAACCGATTGGCCACGTAACGCCATCGACAATTTCATTCTCGCGCGTTTGGAATCGATGGGTGTCGTCCCTTCACCCGAAGCCGATCGCAGAACGTTGATTCGCCGCGTTTCGCTCGATCTCACCGGCTTGCCGCCCGCGCCAGGCGATGTTGAGGCTTTTGTAAACGATTCCGCCGCGGACGCCTATGAGAAGGTCGTTGATCGTCTGCTTGCCTCGCCGCATTTCGGCGAGCGCTGGGGACGTCACTGGCTGGATGCCGCGCGGTATGCCGATTCCGATGGTTACGGTATTGATGCGCCGCGTCCGATTTGGAAGTATCGAGATTGGGTTATCGGCGCGTTCAATAACGATGTCCCGTTTGACCGATTCACCGTCGCCCAACTCGCCGGCGACATGATGCCAGATGCACAGCGCGACGATATCGTAGCGACGGGTTTTCACCGCAACACCATGATCAATATGGAAGGCGGCTCGGATCCGGAAGAGTTCCGTATCGCTTCCATCATCGACCGCGTGAATACGACGGGCACCGTGTTCCTGGGCCTTACAATGGGTTGCGCGCAATGCCACACGCACAAGTACGATCCGATTTCGCACGCCGAGTATTTTCAGTTCTACGCATACTTCAATAATGACGATGAAATCACGATCGATCTGCCGACACCGGAACAAGAAGAACAGTTGAAGATCGGGCGTGAAGCGGTGGCCGCGGCGCAAAAATCGCTCGACGCATACATCAAAGACGTCGAAGATTACCTGCTATCCGATTGGGAAAAAGCGCTGCCGGATGAAACCCGTGCAGGCTTTGCCGCGAGTGTCCAACAGGGACTCATGCTGCCGCGCGCTGAACGCCATCCGGATCAAACGCGCGCAATTCGCACTATCTTTTTCAAAGAAGACCCCGAGTTCGCATGGCGCACTGCCGACGTGCGCGAAGCGCAAAAGCTGGTGCCCAATGTGGCGTCATCCATGGTGCTGCGC
>CALEZK010000233.1 GCA_937928585.1 uncultured bacterium
GCGGGATGGTCGCGGCGGGCGCGCGTTAAGCCAACGCGTGCCTTGTTATTTGGGGTCGAGGACGACCGCCCTCCCCTTCTCCTTTCCACGCGCTCTCGCTTTTGCAATCCCCCATCGAAGGTGCTGTAATTGTTGGTGGGGAACTTGCTGATAGTGGCGGAGAGGAGTGTCTGGTGAACGAAGCGCGGGGGTTGTGGTTGGCGCGGGCGGTGCTCGTTGCGGGCATGTTGGCGTCGCTGGCGCTGCTGTCGCAGTCGCCGCGGGTGGAAGTGTTTTGGTCCGGTGACGGCGGGCTGAAGCACATGATGGCGAAACAGTTCGCCAGCGGAAAATTCCACGTGGACCTGCGCCTGACCGACGATCCGGAAGTTGCCAGACTGTGGGACGAGGGCCTCCATCCGGGTGCGCGGGGGCGGTATGTGTTTCATCGGGACGGAAAATATTTTGGGGTGTTTCCATATCCTTTTTCGTTCGTGAGCGCCCCGTTTTACGCGATGTTTGGGATGATGGGGTATTACATCATTCCGATGCTTTCGTTGTGGGGCGTTTGGATTGTCCTCTATCTCGCACTGCGGCGAACGTGTATCGAATCTTGGATGATTGCGCTGCTCATGGGTGCGATCATTTTCTCGACACCGCTGACGCTTTACGGCACGGCGTTCTGGGAGCATACGCTCGGCATCTTCCTGACGATCACGCCGATTGTGTATACGTTGCGCCACGAGGACGACGAACCGGGCGTGATCGGCCCAATCCTGGCCGGGGCGATGCTGGGGCTTTCGGCGTGGTTTCGGCCGGAGATGTTGGCGCTGATTGCGGCGTTGTTGCCGGCGGTTTTTGTGTGGCGCTTGCGCGCGATGGGATTTCGCGGGTGGTTTTTATTTTGCGCGGCGACGGTGTGCGCGGTGTTCTGTTTCTTCGGGCTGAACATGTGGATCTACGGGCATCCGCTGGGCACGCACGGTTTGCAGGTGTTTGCGATGGATCCGCCGCCGACGCGCTTGGATCAGGTCATGCACCGTTTTCATGTGATCACGCGGAACACGATTCGCTTCGCGCCGGTGGGGGCGTTCGTGGTGTTTGTGCTCGCTGCGGCGTTGTGGCAACGGCGGCTTTCCTGGCGCGATCCCGCGGTATATCTCACCGTTGTCGGCTCGCTGTTTTATTGCCTGATGGTCTACATGGTGCCGTCTGATGGGGACTTTCAGTTGGGCCCGCGCTTTGCCCTGCTCGCGATGGTGTTGCTGATCCCCGTGGGGGCGTATGCGTGGAAACTGCTGTGGGACGCGCCGAACGTGTTGCGCGTTGCGGCTGTGGTCGTGCTGCTGCTGAGCGCGGCGCTGGGCTTCAAACGCACGGCACAGGAAGGGCGTTGGATGATCTCCGAGTATCAGAACCGCGTCCTTCCGGCGTTTACGTTTGTCCGGGATCGCGAGGAAAAAACTGTCGCGGTATCGCACGTGGCGATCACGACGGAATTGTGCGATTTGCTGGATCGAAAAGACTTCTTCGCGGTGACGGAAGACGCGGATTTGGCGAAGCTCGTGCCTGCGCTGCGCGCGCGCGGCGTTGACCGGTTTCTCTACATCGCGTTCGGCGATCCGAACGAGGAGTACGACTCGCCGATTCAACACGAGGGGGCCAAAGCGCTCGCCATAAAACCGCTGGGGCGTTACGGCACGCACTACTATTGCTACGCAGTGACCATTCCACCGGCATAACGCGCGAAGCGGCAGCAACCACGCTGCCGCTTCGCCACGTTGACATCGTCTCTTTTACCCACTAAACTTCCGGGTTCACGCAACGCCGCCACGCGCGGCGTATCCCAAATCCAAGCACCTGCGGAGAGGTGGCCGAGTGGTTGAAGGCGCCCGCTTGGAAAGCGTGTGTATGCCTAACGGTGTACCGCGGGTTCGAATCCCGCCCTCTCCGCCATTATTCGTTCTTCGACCGCAAATATTGTGTCTTATCGCATAAGACAACTCGAGCACCGGGAAGCAATACTAGCGCAAGCAGTTAGAGTCGTAGAGATCGCTCATCTGGGAGCAGAAACCGGATGCCTCTTCGCTACAATAACGACCGATGCAGGGGGAACAATGGTCAGTGTTACATGCCCGATTATTCGACTTAGTCGGGCCGTTGAAATTCGCAAGAAACGCATCATATTCGGCAGCGGTTGAGAACGCCGAACCATGTAAGCCAAACAAATTTCCCTTCTTGCCGCGGCTGATGGCACGAATTTTGGAATAACTATCATTTCCGGGATGCCGTTCCGTATACAAGCTTTGATACGTCTTTTCGCGATGATTCGCCGAGTCGATCATGGACTCCGTATCCGATTCACGGAGGGCAATAGTTGCATCCGCAACGAACCTCGCCTCTTGAAACGCGAATGCCAATGGAAAGATCTGTACGTCGATACTCTGTAGCTTTGCAACTAGTTGTTCGTAGTTGGCAATGTTATTTTGATCCATCAGATAAATCTGCCGAATGGTCGTTTCCGGCGAAAGGTCTTTTGCATCCTCAAGTATACTAATGATCTGCGCGGCATCGCTGGCGGTTACCATTCCATCTGGCGCATTGATGATTCTTCGTTGCACTTCCGGCACCAAGTCTTTAAGTTTCCCTGTATATAACTGATGGCAGGTCTTGTGGCCGAACGCCCACAAGGTTAGGCACGCGCCCGGAAAAGGCTCAATGCCTTGGCAAAACGTAGATCCTGTCTGGGTCATTTCTTCTTGAGCGGCCGAAGTCGCGCACGCAAGCGCGACTTCTGCAAGAGTAAGGCTGGCCGCCGCAGTGGCAACCTTCTTGAAAAAGGATCTGCGCGCAATCTCGCTACGCAGTGAGTCCTTCTGGCTTGGCACTTCTAGTGGCATCTGTACTGCTGCTTCGTTTCGGTGTTGGCTCATTTTCCTTCTCCCTTATTGATTGCAAACCAACTGTCGATAGACCCTGACTTCGGAACTACGTTTTTGTACTTGAAACAAGCATATCCCAAAACGGAATGCCGGCTCTTAGGGGGTAATTGCTGGACAATTGTCGGCCAAGTCACTCATCTGAGTGCAGACGCCAGCGGATTCCATGGTGCAAAAATGGTCATCGCAGTCGTCGCATCCCGTGCTGTAGCACGCGTGATCGTTGTCCTTAATAGGACCATTGTAGGTGGTCAAATAGGCCTGTCTTGCCGCCGAATCCGAAAACTGTGATCCGTGATATCCGAAAATGGCCCCCTTCTTTGCATGCGAAATCGCGCGGAATTTGTTGTGCTTCTCGTCAGGCTTTCCATCTGTTTTTTTCGGATGCGGAAGGGTGTACAAATCTTCAAGAGTACTGCGCTTATGTCCGTTGTGATGGACCATTGAATCGGATTGAAGTTCGTTCAGCGCTTCGCGCGCTTCTGGCACAAAGGCTTCCTGCTGATATGCAAAGGCTAGCGGGAATACGGTTGGATCGATTTCCTGGAGCTTCAGAATCAGCGCGTCATAGTTGATAACTTTTGTCATAAGGTAAAGC
>CALEZK010000234.1 GCA_937928585.1 uncultured bacterium
ACTTGGCGTCATGGCCGCGATTTTTGTGGGCCAGCTTATCTTCTTCAGAAGAAAGGGCTGGCTTGGCGGAGCGTTGGCTGACGACCGCGAGGAATCAAAACCGGATTAAAGGTTTGATCGGCAACTCACCGCTCGGTGAGCAGCCCGTACTTCGTTACCAAAGTTTCGACGAATGCCCGCATGTCATCCCGACTATCCAGCGGCATCTTCAGTTTGTCGGCGAGATGCATGGTGTGGCGACGAAGGTATTCCAATTCCTTTGGTAAGCTGTCATATGCCTCGAACGGACCCACCAGCGGTTCTTCCGCGACTTTGGTGATAACGTCGACCATGTACGAGGCAATGTGCGCCATTTTGGGGTAGTTCAATTTCTCCGGCGTGTCGGAGTGCAGGTGGTGATGCTCCCAGTGTCCGCACGAGAAGAACAAGTACGGACGTTGGTGCGTGCGGAAAACGTGATGGTCGCTCATGTCGCCGATAAAAGCATTCGGAACGGCCACGATGCGTAGACCGTTCTCCGGCATTGCGTGATCAATTACGGTCTGCATCCCCTCGTCACTCTCCATGCCCAGCACGAACAGCAAATCGGCAAGCCCCGGAATGGGTACGTCATGTCCCACCAGATCGAGCACGATTGCAGCGTGGATGGGCTCGTCACGCTGGTGCTCGTAGTAGTGAATTGACCCCATGGACGGCTTGAGAAAATGCGGGGGCTCTTCCGCGTCGAAAAACGCGAAGATGACATCGCGATGCAATTCTTTTTTGCGCAAGGGTTCTACCATTGCGAGAGCAATCGCGATTGCGCTTGCGTTGTCGTCCGCCCCGGGAATCGTGCCATAAGTGTCGTAGTGTGCCGCAACAAGAACAGGGGGGAGGCTGCGGCGCACTCCTGGCAAGCGTGCCAAAACATTGATGAGCTTAATCTCTCCGGCAGCGTATGGGAACTCGTACGTTCCATGCGCATAAGGTTCGAGGGCGAGTTCATGGATTCGCCGAACAATATAGGAACGGGCTGCGGCATGCCCTGGAGTCCCAATGAGTCGCCCGTGGGGCAGGGCTAGCTTGGTCACGTCTTCGCGAAGTTGGTCAATCATTGCGCAGATTCTAGTGGCGTGAATGCTTCGACGCAACTTTCGCTTGGCTGTCTTGCGATTTCGACGTTGCGTGATGTAGGGGCTCAATAATTTATCCTCAAGCTGTCGCTTCCATGCTGAAACTTGGCCGGCTTGTGTTGTGTCGAAACACCGGGGCGCGTAAACTATGTCGGTTCGTACCCTGATTTTCATAAGGAGTCCGATGGTGTCGCTTGATTTGCCGCCAGTACCGCCGCCGCCGCCCCCCAGGCCCCCAATGAGTCAGAAAGCGGTAATTCTATCGGGTTGTGGAATAGGGTGCGGCGTGCTTGTAGTCCTTGTCCTGATCGGATCGATTGGGTTGTCTTTCATGATCCCGTCGTTGCTGAAGCCCCGCGCCCGGGATGTAGTGGACGCGCTGCATGAAAAGGCACAGGAAAACAAAAATCTGACCAAAGCGCAGTTGGAAGTCTACGACGACCTGGCCGCGGTCAACGATGTGCCAACGGTGAATGGCATGGTCGCCATCGTTTGCGCGGCCATCTTTCACGATCATTTGCGGGACGGCACCCTGACGGACGCAGAGATTGCCGAGGCCACTCTCGTTCGCGATTTTCTGGATGAGAATCCGAACGCAGGAATAATCGATACGCTGCGATTCCAAAGCAAGCACCCTGAAATCGAGAAAAAAGTCCGCGATTTCCAGTCGAATCCAGCCAACCTGCGTCCCAGCTAAACGAGCAAGGCCCGCGGCGGGTATCGCTCCCGCCGCGGGCGCTTTGCTACGGAATCAGAACGACTTTCCCAACACTTTTGCGGGCGGAAACAAATTCCTGGGCTTCTGCCGCGCTTTCGAGCGGGAACTCATGTTTCACTATGATTCGAAGTTTGCCCTCTTCCAGCCACTTGTACAAATCGCGCATCGCGTTCGCCATGGCCGGTCCATCGGTCATGTAGGCCATCAGATGAAACCCCGACACGGTGAAATTGTTGGCGAGCAGACTGATCGCGTTCCCTGTCGCGGGTTGTCGACTCGCCGCGCCCAACGTGATTAAGCGTCCTCGCCGCTTGAGACATTTCATGCTCATGTCGAAAACATCGCCACCGACGGACTCGACGATCAACTCGCATCCTGCGCCATTGGTGATGCGCTTTACCTCTTGCACAAAATCCTTTCTGGTGTAATTGATCGCGTGCTCGCATCCGAGACTGGCAATGAGTTCACACTTCTCGTCAGTGCTGCTGGTGCCAATAACAGTGGCGCCAACGTTGCGGGCGATTTGCACCATCACGGTACCGAGTCCGCCCGCGGCCGCCTGCAGCAATACGGTTTGCCCTGCCTTGAGTTCACCCAACGTGAGCAGCGCGTGATATGCCGTCAAGTATTGACATGGAATGGCGGATGCTGATTTCAGATCCATGCCGGGCGGAACGGGCATGAGTCGGTTCGGATCGGACACAACAAACTCGCTGTAGCCGTTTTCACAAAAGCCCATGACGGCATCGCCCACTTTCAAACCTTTGACGCCACTACCGATTGCGTCGATCGTGCCCGCGATTTCGAACCCAGCGCCAAATGGCGGCTTTGGTCCATTGGGATACATACCTTCGCGCTGCATGATATCGGCGTAGTTGAGGCCGCATGCGCCTACCTTCACGCGCACCTGTTCGGCGCCCGGTTCCGGAACCGCCACTTCCTCGATTGACAACACATCTGGTCCGCCAAACTTCGATACGACGATGGTCTTCATGGTTTCCTCTCACTCCTTACGAGACAATATCCGCCAAAATCATATAGCGCTTACGATACGCGCAGTGCGTCAAGCAATCGGGGAAGTGACGTGCCGGCTGGTCCCTTCAAGAAAACGTGTGTTGTATCTTGCGTCAGTTTTGTTGGTTCGAGGTTCGATTCTATGATGAACGCTCCGTTGATTCTTGCGGTTTGCGGAAGTTGCGAGGCAGGGTACACCTGTGCCGACGTGCCCACCACAATCATGACATCGCATCGCTCCGAAAGGGTGTGTGCTTCAAACAGGGCATGGGGCGGTATTTCTTCCCCGAACATGACGACATCCGGCTTCATAAGCGTGGTGCATTTCGGGCAGCGCGGCACGTCGGGACTCATGTGTGCGGGGTCGAGCGGGCGCCGTGCGCGACACTTCAGGCAAGAGAGCCGGTGTGCATTTCCATGGTACTCGACAACGCGCGTGTTGCCGGCGGTCTGGTGGAGGTTGTCGACGTTCTGCGTGATGATCGCGTGCAGAAAGCCGGATTGCTCCATGGTGGCCAGCGTAAAGTGTCCGACATTCGGTTTGCAGTCGCGGGTCATCTGGGCGATCTCGCACCAGAACCTCCATACGCGTTCCGGATTATCACGGTACGCGTCGATGGTGGCGTATTCGTCCGGCGGATACTTCTCCCAGATGCCGCCCGAACCGCGAAAGGTCGGAATACCGCTCTCTGCGGAGATGCCCGCACCCGTCAGCGCGACGACGCACTTTGCCCCGCGAATCGCCTTTGCGGCCGCTGCGTAATCATCCATCATCCCGGCGGCAGTATGCGCTCCGCTCCGTCCATGTAGGGACGAAGCGCCTCCGGAATCACGACCGAGCCGTCGGATTGCTGATAGTTTTCCAAGATGGCAACAACAGTCCGCCCGACAGCGAGACCCGAGCCATTCAACGTGTGTACAAACTCAGGTTTCTTACCGCGACGGAAGCGAATGTTCGCGCGGCGCGCCTGAAAGTCCGTGAAGTTGGTGCACGAGCTGATCTCGCGATAGGTTTTTTGTCCAGGCACCCATACTTCGATGTCGTAGGTCTTGGCAGAACCGAAGCCCATATCGCCTGTGCACAACGTCACGACGCGATAGGGTAGCTCGAGTTTTTTCAGGATGGTCTCCGCATTGCGGGTGAGCTGTTCTAGCTCTTCAAATGATGTTTCCGGAGTAGTAAATTTGACCAGTTCCACCTTGTTGAATTGATGTTGGCGGATCATGCCGCGCGTATCTTTGCCGTATGAACCCGCCTCGCTGCGGAAGCACGGGGAATACGCCACATATTTTATGGGAAGCTCTTCTTCCCGCAGGATCTCGTCGCGATAAATATTCGTTACGGGAACTTCGGCGGTAGGAATAAGGTACAGGTCCTTACCCTCATTGCCGATTGAAAACAGATCTTCCTTAAACTTTGGCAAGTTTCCCGTGCCGCGCAGGCTGTCACTATTGGCCATGAATGGTGGCAGCACTTCCGTGTAGCCGTGTTCCCGCGTATGCGTGTCGAGAAAAAAGTTGATCAAGGCGCGCTCGAGCCGCGCGCCCTGGCCGCGAGAAAGACAGAATCGCGAACCCGCGATTTTCGCCGCGCGTTCGAAGTCGAGGATCCCCAGAGCCGCGCCAAGATCCACGTGGTCTTTGGGTTCGAAGTCAAATTCGCGAGGTTCTCCCCAGGCTCGTTCGAGGCGGTTGGCAGACTCATCCGCGCCAACAGGCACCGAGGCATCCGGCAGATTCGGAATCACAAGTAATTGATCAAGAAGGGCTGCGTCGGCGCCGCGCACTTCTTCGTCCAGTTCTTTGATGCGCGCGCTAACCGATTTCATCGCTTCCATTTGCGGAGTCGCGTCCTGCTTGTCGCGCTTCAATCGCGCAATCTCTTCGCTCGCGCGATTCTGCTCGGCGCGAAGTTGCTCCATCTCATGTAAGACCGTGCGCCGGGCCGAATCTATTGTCAGGATGGCGTCGAGATCAACGGTTGCGCGCCGATTCTCGAGTGATGTGCGAAGCGTCTCAAGGTTTTCCCGTAAGAACTTAATGTCAATCATTCGATTCCTGCCTAACGTCTCTGACGCAGTGCGTCAAGTATCCTGTCAAAATCGTCGAGCGAGTAATACTCGATCACGATTTTACCTTTCTTGAAATCGCTTCCGGATGTCGCAACGCTTACGCGCGTTCCCAGCGCCCGCCGCAACTCCTCTTCAATGGCGGCGATATTGGGATCCTTCGCTGCCGTGGGCTTCGCTTTCTTGGGTGCGGGCGCGGCGGCGGAAGTCATCCGTTCGACTTGCCGAACGGACAACCCCTGATCGACGATAGCCCTGCACACCGCGCTTTGTTCTTTGGCCGATGGCAGCGCCAGCAGCGCGCGCGCATGGCCCATGGT
>CALEZK010000235.1 GCA_937928585.1 uncultured bacterium
ATATTAGATGGTATGCTTCAGTCCCACGAGCAGTTTGAAACGCTTTCAAGGCCTCTGAATACCAGAGTGAGGGGAGCGTCAAATATGGTAAGGAAACTGTTAGCGCAATTGTAGAATAGATATTGGACAGATTCGGTAAAAAGAACCAAATCTGGACTGGACAATTTGTACATCCGTGAGTATTATCACGGACGTTGGGGAAAGGTAGCGGACTTGTCCGCTACCAAGGAGTCCAGTTCGGGTGGCTGGAGCCGAGGGCAGACGACAATGATTGAGAAGCTTTCCTATGCGGAACAAAGGGCGGTTGAGGACCATCGCGCTGTGCTTTGTTCGCGGCGGGGATGTAACGTCAGCCTCGAAGAGGCGGCGTCAGATTGGTTGGCTACCTGCGCAGTTGGCTGGCGGGAAGCACGCCAGCGCGAGATTCTCGCCGCGCAGCGGTTGGAAATCGAACGTCACAAGTGGATTGAATCCGAGAAAGCCGGCCATGACTTAGGTCGCGACGCCGTGTTGGACTGGATTAAGAATAACGCCGCATCGTGGCGTAACTGGTACGAGGCGCGAGAAGAGGCGGCGCGCTAGCCTTTCGCAGCGAATACGTACCCTCCCACTCATGGGTAAATCCGTTACGCAATCGTTTTTTTCGCGCGAATTTTCCATTTTCACTTTCTATTTGCATGGGATAGCGTCCACAAGGTATGACTATACCCGCGCAGGGCGACCGCTTGGTTGGAAGCGGCAGGTAGACCCTTCGCGAACGGACCGTGGCACACGAGCCATGGAGTAGGAAGCGCACTATCCGTGCAGGTCCCTGTTTCGCAGGAAGTGAATGCACTTCTGGACGACGCCACCGCCATTAGCCTCCGACGAGGGCAGATGTATGTCGGCGTAGAGCATCTCTTCGAAAGCATCCTCATCAAATCCGATCTGCTTCCCCTGGGTTTCACCAGCAAATACGCAGACGCGTTGCGCGCGGCCTCGCACGAAATGACCCGCGAGCAATGGAAAGGGCAGATGCCCATAGCCAGCCCGGAGCTTTTCTATACGCCGCGTTGCGCGGTGCTCACGAACCAGGCAGCAAAGTTTGGCCAACGCATCAGTAACGGTTACGCCGGGGCGGGCCATGTGCTGCTGGCCATACTCGCGGACGCGCATGCGGCGCCAAGCCGGGCGATGGATCGCTTACAGCTTCCGCGCGGCGAGATGATTACGCTGCTCCGGAATGAACTGATGCGCGGGAGCAAGGGCAAACCGAAAGAGCAGGCGAAAGCGGTTGCCGCCGCAGTACCCGCGAAGGGATCGGCACAGCAACAGGCCGATTCACGAGATTTGCCCGACTTGCTCATGGGCGAGAGTGAATCACCACGCAGCACGCAGGTGCAATTGTTGGACGCGCTGACCCGCGACCTTACCGAGGCGGCAGCCTTGGGCTCGCTTGAGCCCGCGATTGGGCGCGACAAGGAGATCGTGTCGATAGCGGAGATTCTGTCGCGCAAGACCAAGAACAACGTGATACTCGTGGGTGAGGCGGGCGTCGGAAAGACGCACATTGTGGAAGGGCTTGCGCTTGCAGCATTTCGAGGTCGTAATGCTGGAGTTCTAGCTGGGACGCGTTTTCTCGAGCTCAACATGGCGGCGTTGACAGCTGGAACCCAGTATCGAGGTGCGTTTGAAGAGCGACTGCTCGGACTCCTGGAGGAACTGCGGCGCGATCCCAAGGCCATACTTTTCATTGATGAAGTTCATTTGATTATGGGCGCGGGAAACGTTGAGGGAAGCGGCGTTGACCTCGCGAATCTTTTAAAGCCGGCGCTTGCGCGCGGTGAACTCCGTTGCATCGGAGCGACAACGTTGCAGGAATACCGAAAGTTCATCGAGAAAGATCCCGCGATTGAGCGGCGCTTTCAGATGCTACGTATTGACGAACTTTCTCCCGCGGCGACATGGGAAGTGCTGAATCAACTGCGCGCGGGTCTGGCGAAGCACCATGGCGTTCGGATAAGCCGCAAGGCGATGCACGCGGCAATATCGTTATCGCAACGGTACATGCCGAACCGCCAATTGCCGGACAAGGCGATCGATGTGCTGGATCAGGCGTGCGCGCGTTACAGGCTCAAGGCCGTTGCGGCGAAGAACATGCCGAAAGCGTTCGATAGCGACATGGGCGTGCCGCTCGCGGAGAAGGTGACGCCGCACGACGTCCGAAAAGTCGTAAGTCGGATGACCGGAATACCGATTGAAGAGATAACGCAGGAAGAACGTGTTCGGCTTACCGATCTTGACCGGCGCTTGAGCAAGCGCATTATTGGGCAAGACGAAGCGATTGGCAAGGCTGTTGCCGTCGTGAAGAAAGCGCGGGCTGGACTCGCCGATCCGAACCGACCGGAAGCAGTGATGCTGTTTCTTGGTCCTACGGGCGTGGGAAAAACGCAGCTCGCAAAAAGCCTCGCGGACATGCTCTTCGGTTCGTCGAAACACCTTGTGACGTTCGATATGTCCGAATACATAGAAGAGCACTCTGTTTCCAGGTTGTTGGGAGCACCGCCAGGCTATGTTGGCAGTGAAGAAGAAGGCCGGCTGACGCAGGCCGTGCGGAATGCGCCATTCTCGATTTTACTGTTTGATGAGATTGAGAAGGCGCACCGCCGTATTTTCGACATTTTCCTGCCGATACTGGACGAAGGGCGTCTCAAAGATTCGCGTGGGCGCGACGTGAATTTTCGCAACTGCATCATCATTTTCACATCCAACGTCGGCGCAGAGTTACTGCATCGTGAAGCGGTCCTAACCGAGGACGATGTTTTGATGGATAAATTGCGGCAGAGCTTCCGTCCCGAGTTTATTAACCGCATTGACGAAATTGTTCCCTTTTATCCTCTCCTTTTTGAGGATGTGCGCACGATGCTTCGGCTGAACCTGGGCGAAATGAACCAGCGATTGAACGAGCAGGGGATGCGGCTCCGCGTTTTCCAGGGCGCCTACGAGTATCTGGCGCAGCGCGGATACAACGTCGAATACGGCGCGCGTGAGTTGCGGCGTACGGT
>CALEZK010000236.1 GCA_937928585.1 uncultured bacterium
GTCCGCCGCATGTGGCAACTGGAACAAACCGCCGAACGCGAAGTCGTCGGCATACTCTTTCCCACCGGCGTTACACCGGCCGCGGTCCAGGAAAACACCACCGTTGTCGACAGCGAAAACAAGGCGGTTCAGTTCACGGTGGAAGCCAGCACCAAACCGGACATCGCCCGACTCGTGCTCCCCACGGGCATAAAACTTCCCTTGACCATCACCATAGGCACCGGTCTAACCGATGCGTCCGGCGCGTTCCAGTTGGCGAACGCTTTCACCGCAATCTACCCGGATTTTTCCGATCTCCGCCTAATAGAGGTCAAGTGGTCGGAAGATTCCGGTGAAGAGCCGCGTATCCAGTTCCGCTTTTCCAAAGCTATCGACCCCGCAAATCTCACGGAATTCCTGACGATTTCTCAGCCCAATGATGTACCACTCGACTTCTCGGTCTACTCTTCCGAACGAACCGACATGCCTGAAGTTTCCGTCTCCCTACCGGAAGGCGTTAGTTCAGAACTGAAGGTCTCCCTGAAAACCGGGCTCACGGGTCTCGAACACACGACGCTTCGTGAAGCGACCACCACCACCCTTCCGGCACGCAGTCAGCAACCGCAGGAAGATCTCGCAATTCAGGATGAGTACTGGGATTACGGCGACCGCGATGGCCTCGCCCTTAGCCTGGGCTTTAACGTCCCCATCAGCATCCCAAGCATCAAGGAACACCTCTCAGTCGAACCCAAAATCGACAACCTCCGCGTCGAACTCGGATACAACGCGCGACGCATCAAAATCTTCGGCGATTGGAATTCCGGCGGGGAGTATCGCCTGCTTTTCGGCAAAGGCATGACCTACGGCATCGGCGGAAAAACAGAGGACGATATCGATCATCCCGTCGTCGCTGATACCGTGCCTCGCTATATCGGCTTTGGTCAGGAAGGTAAATACTACTTCCCTCGGCGTGATGGTCTCGGGCTTGCCATTGAATCGCGCAATGCCTCGAAAGTAAAACTGCGGCTGTTCCGCATGTTCCCCTCCAACATCGCAGTCGCGGTCCAGGACATGGAAGACGGCGAACCCTGGCGCCAATTCCTCGATTCATGGAGCGAATTGCTCACGGAACAGAATGTCGAACTGAAAGAAGTCGCCGATCGCCTCGTATCAACCCCGCTTCCGTTGGATGCCACGATTCCCGCCGGCAAACTCGGCGTCTTTTGCCTCGCCGCATACGACAAATCCGAGAATGAGTATGCAGATGGCGAGGATGAATCTTATGAAGGCGAGGAAAGCTCCTACGAAAACGAGTATCCCACCGCCACCAAAATTGTTCTGTTCACAAACATTGGGCTACTTGCGCACTGGCTGGACAACGAACTGGTAGTGTTCGCGCACGACCTATATACGCTCGCACCAACAGCGGGCGCAACGGTCTCCGTTTGGTCCGACAAGAATCAATTACTGAAAACCGGCGCCACCGACGAACGCGGAATAGCAAAGCTGGGCGAGTTCGAGACGCGGCTTGGAAAACCTCGCGTTGTCGTCATCGAAGCGGGCGAGGACTACACCTTCCTGAATCTTGAAGCCCGAAACGACGATACCCGCGAAATCTCTCCGGACATGCCAAAGTTCGATCGCACCGCGTACGATGCATTCCTCTACGCCGATCGTGAACTGTATCGCCCCGGCGAAACAGCCTATCTGCGCTGGCTCGTTCGCAGCAATTACGGCGATGCGCTCGCCAACGTCCCACTGACCTATAGCGTCGTCAAGCCTAATGGACAGGAACTTTCCAGTGGCCCCACCACGCTCTCTGCAAACGGCAGCGGAGGCATCGATCTGGCTACGCAGAAAGATTATCCAACCGGCGAATATACCGTCACGCTCACCGTGCCCGGCGCAAACAAGGCCATCGGCAGCTACACGTTCAATGTTGAGGAGTTTGTTCCCAACACCATGAAGGCCACCCTCGCGATTGCCGAGTCCAAATGGTTGTCGGGTCAGCCTTACACCATAAAACTGAATGCGCAGCACCTCTTCGGCGCGCCTGCGTCCGATCGCACCGCAGAGGCGCGAATCGTGCTCAAGCCCGCTGTATATCGTCCGGAAAAGTGGAAAGGCTACACCTTCGGCAATGACATGCCGCAAAAAACCGAGGTAATTGCGACGGGTGAAGTGCAAACTTCTGCGAACGGCGAGGCTTCCTTCCCCTTCGAGTACACCGCGCCGCCGTCCATCAGCTATCCGCTCAGCGCGCTGGTCATAGGTCGCGTCTTCGAATTGGGCGGCCGTGCCGTCGCAGACACAAAAGAAGTAATCTTGCTTCCATCACCGATCAGCCTCGGCCTCAGTCTGAACGACTCGGATTCTGGTAAGGGCGTGCAGGTGAACGTCGCCGCGATCACGCCGGACGAGTCACCTTCGGACCTGACGACTGTGAAAGTCACCCTGGAGAAGCAAGTCTGGAACTATTACGTCCGACGCTTCTACAACTACAACGAATCGAACTGGTCAGAATCTTTTGAACCAATCGAAACGCTCGACGCGTCTCTCACGAACGGAATTGGTTCCGTGTCGTTCAATTTCTCCGACTATGGCTACTACCGTGTCCGCGTTCACTCCGACAAAACACCTCAGTTCAGCACGCAATCGTTTTATTCTTACGATGGCAAACCGCAGATCGTCGACGCCGCGCGTCCAAGCCTGATCAAACTCTCGACGGACAAGCCCAGGTACAACGTCGGCGACCAGGCAGTCGTGCGCGTCGAAGCCCCGTTCGACGGAAAAGGTTTCGTCGTATTGCAGGGCCAGGAGCTGCAGCAAGTCCACGCCGTCGACATCGTAAACGGTGTCGGATCTGTCTCCGTTACGCTCGGCAAGGAACAAGCGCCAAACGTCTGGTTGGAAGCGACCGTCGTCCACGCAATTAAGGAAGGGAAGGACCAGGTCTATCCATTCTCCAGCTTCGCGCTCTCGTCAATTCGCGTTGACGACCCCGCCCGCGCCATCGCAGTCTCCTTCCCGTCCTTGCCGGAGGAAATTCGGCCAATGGCGGATGCGCAGTTCGTCGTCGAAGCGCGCGACGCCGCGGGCAATCCCGCGCCTGTCGAAGTTACGCTCGCCGCGGTCGACGAAGGCATTCATGCAATAACCGGATACGAAAGTCCGGATCCAATTGCATACTTGGCCAGAGAACGACGCCCAGATTACCGGCGCGCGCACTACTACGACAAAGTCGCCTACGATTTTGAGAAGACGCAGATCGGCGGCGACCTCGACGCCCTGATGGCGAAACGTGCCGCGGCGGTCGACGAAAACTGGATTCGCCCCGTGGCCCTCTGGTCTGGCGTTGTGCAAACAGACGCAAACGGCCAGGCAGTCGTAACGATGAAAGTGCCCGAGTATAGCGGCCAATTGCGTTTGGTAGCGATCGCATCCTCGCCGCAAGCCACGGGCGCGCAAACAGGCTTTGTCTATGTACGCCGTCCCTATACGCTGCGCACCAGCATGCCGCGTTTTCTGTTGCCGGGCGACAAAGCAAGCTGCCGCGCCACCGTGCACAACAATACAGACGCGCCGGTTACCTGTGCCGTCACATGGACTGTTGAAGGCGCTCTCGAAACCACAACAGGCACGAAAGACATCGAAGTCCCCGCGAAAGGTGAAGCCAGCACACTCGCGGATATCGGCGCTGCGCAGGCGATTGGGCAAGGAGTCATTCGCTGGTCCATTTCCGTTCGAGACGCTGCCGGTGCCGAGTTGGAGAAACTCGCGCAAGATGCTCCCGTTCCTGTGCGTGCGCCTGCGGTATTCCAGTCGCACAACGAACTCGTGATTCTCAAACCCGGCGAGTCGTCCACGATCAAGAACACAAAGTTTGTGGATGACGCCCGTGCAGAGGTGGAAGTAGTGCTCGGCGCGAGCCCCGTACTCCAAATCGCGGATGCGCTAAAGCACGTCGTCTCCTATCCCTATGGGTGCCTCGAACAAACGACCTCCCGACTCTTCCCAATGTACTTGCTGAAGCAAAACGCCGATCTTGTCGAACAGCAACTGGAGAAGGGCCAGAATCTGGAAGGCTACATACAGGCGGGCATACGTCGCCTCTTTTCCATGCAAACCGAATCAGGCGGATTGGGCTCATGGCCGGGTGCGCAAACGCCATATGAGTATGGCTCGGTATACGCGCTCCATTTCCTCACCTTGGTAAAGAACGGACGCGATTACACGCTCCCGGAAAAGAATCTCTCCGACTTGCAGAGCTACGTGAAAAAAGTCTCGCGTGACTGGTCCAACAATTCGGAATCCGCACTGTACCAGCGGGCCTACGCCGTGTACGTCCTCGCCCTCGGTGGAGATTCGGAAGCCCTCCAGCAGATTCAGCGATTCGACACGGTAAAGATTCCACGCGCGGCGCGCTTCCTGCTCGCCGCCGCGCTTGCCGTAAACGGCAATGACGCCGATAGAATCAAGATGTACATGTCAAGCGCGCCGTCGGAACCATTCCTTGTAACCGAACAGGATGGCACCCTGAACTCCGACGTGCGCAATATCGCCGTCGAACTTCTCGCGCTGAAGCAAATGAATGGTGACCCCGCGCAAATGTCGGAAAAAGCGAATGCCTTGTCGGCCTTCCTGACGAAACAGCGCTATGGCACCACGCAGGAAACTGCATTCATCTGCGCGGCGCTCGTGGAATACCTGTCTTCGATTTCACAGAATATCGACAGCGCCGCTGCCACGATTGATGGGTCCAAAGGAAAGTCCGAACTCAAAGGCAACACCGTCTATCGCGCAACGCATACGGGGCCGAACGGTCAGTTCACCATTTCAAATTCCGGTCAAACCGCGCTGTATCTGAGCGCGACGACTCGTGGAGTCCCCGCGACGCCGGACCTCGCCCCGCTGAGTGAGCAAATAGCGATTGCTCGCTCAGTCTTCAACGAAAAAGGCGAGCCCTATGCGCAGACGTCGTTCTCGCAGGCGGAATCCTTTGTCATTGGCATCAAGCTGAATTGCGAAAGACCGGTCAAGAACCTTGTCGTCGCGGATTTGATCCCCGCCGGCTTCGAAATTCAGAACCCGCGATTGGAGGCGGACGCTGTGCCAACTGCCGCCTTGAAAGGTGCTATCACACCAACCTATCTCGAAGTGCGTGACGATCGCCTCGTCGCCGCGTTCGACGCGTTGGATGCGGGCGAGCACAATTTCTACTACCTGGTTCGTGCCGTGACCCCAGGCCACTACCAGTACCCCGCCCCCACAACGGAATGCATGTACGACGCAAGCGTTCGTGGGCGCGGCACCCCTGCGGAGATAGACGTAACCCCAAAGTAATCCGATGAATATTCTGGCAATAGCAGCGAATTCATTCCACGCAGTGCGGCGGCGCAAACGCGTCGCCGCCTGCGTGCTGCTCGCGACGGTGGCGCTGGTGGCAGCCGGACTCATCTGGCCCATGAAGGTCCAGCGTTACGTACAGGTCAACGCTTCAGCGGAGTTGCATGATCGAAACGGCAAATTGCTCTACGCCTTCCTGAATGCCGACGAACAGTGGCAATTTCCAAGGCCATTGAATGAAATCAGCCCCTATCTCGTTTCCGCGACCATCGCCGTCGAAGACCAGAGATTCTGGCACCATCGCGGCATCGACCCGATTGCCGTGCTGCGCGCCGCCACACAAAATCTGCAAAAAGGGCGCGTCCACAGCGGTGCATCCACGATTACCATGCAAGTCGTAAAGCAAACTGACAAGAATGACCGTTCCCTCTTCGGCAAACTCTCCCAGGCATTCCAGGCAGTTCGACTGGAACTGCGGACGGACAAACCCGCCCTGCTACAGTCTTACTTGAACGGCGCGCCCTACGGCCTCAACCTCCTTGGCTGCGAGGCTGCCGCGCGCCGTTACTTCGGAAAACCTTCCAGCGAGTTGACGCTCTCCGAAGCAGCGCTCCTCGCAGGCCTGCCAAAATCTCCGGCAGGATTTATGCCCCTCAAGCACACGAAAAACGCGCTCGCGCGCCGCAACTTCGTGCTCGACCGGATGCTGCAAGAAGGTTTCATCTCGGAATCCGATCACGCTCGCGCCCGCGATGAAGTGCTCGGCGTCGCATGGCATGAATTTCCCCAGCGCGCGCCGCATCTGGCAATGCGCACCGCCGATTCACTCGTCCCCGGCAATCAGGCGCGCACCACAATCGACTTCGCGATTCAGGAATCTGCCGAAAAGTCACTCGCGGAATCGTTAAAGCAGTTTGATAACGAAGTTACAAACGCAGCCGCGATCATCGTCGATACTTCCACCGCCGAAGTTCTGGCCCGTGTAGGCTCTGCCGACTTCTACAACACGCCCGGCGGCGGGCAGGTCGATGCCTGCCGCGCGCCTCGCTCACCAGGTTCCGCGTTAAAACCATTCACCTACGCGCTCGCGATGGAAGAGAACAAGTTGTACCCCGGCGAAATGCTGCTCGACGACTCGCTCGATTACGGCCTCTACAACCCGGAAAACTACGATGGCGAGTATCGCGGTGTCGTTACCGCTTCCTACGCCCTGCGACGCTCGCTCAACGTCCCCTCCGTGATCATCCTTGAACGCGTCGGCTACGAAAGCATGCATCGATTCCTCCTAACCAGCGGACTCACAACGCTGGTGAAACCCGCCGAGCATTACGGCCTCGGCCTCACCCTCGGCAATTGCGAAGTGCGCCTGGACCAGTTGACCGCGGCGTATTGCATGCTCGCCAACCTCGGCGAGTATCGTTCCCTGCGTGAATTCCCGGGGAGTGAAACATTTCCGCGCAGACTATTGTCGCGCGGCGCCTGCCTGTCGCTCTATTCAATGCTCGAGCAGGAATTCCCCACTGAGTTTCACAAGGACATCGTCCAGGCCCAGGGCTATCGCCCGCGCATCTGCTGGAAAACGGGCACCTCCACTGGCAATCACGATGCATGGGCGATTGTTTTCAATCGTCACTACGTCGTCGCCGTATGGCTTGGCAACAACGATGGCAAAAGCTCGAAGTACCTCGTCGGCGCGCGCGCGGCGCTCCCGCTCGCCCAACAGCTGTTCCGGTCACTCCCGCCGAAGAGCATCGCCGATTGGCCAGTCTCGGATGGGGATTTGCGCGAGGCAACAGTGTGCGCAAACAGCGGACTGCCAATATCAAAGTTCTGTCCAAATCCCGCAACCGCGCGCATCGCGACGACGCAGTTCCTGAATCGCGTCTGCGACGTGCACCACCCGCGCGCAGGCGACCTTGCAAAAACCACCCAGCGCTGGCCGGCAACGGCTCGCGGTTGGGACCTCGCAAAGGTCGATGCCTCCGTCAACACGTTGCGAACGGGAAATGCGCGAAAGGAAGGCCTCCGAATCCAGACCCCCTCGCATAACAGCGAGTTCGTACTCACCGGCGAAGAAAACGGTGACAAGATTCGCCTGCGCGCCTCCGCTGATGCCGTCACAAACATCCATTGGTATCTCAACGGCCGTCATCTCCGCACATCAGGCCCCGGAAAGTCGCTGCTTCTTGACTTATCGGAAGGCACGCACGACCTCACCTGCATGGCCGAAGCGGGCTCCACGGACTCCGTCAGTTTCACGGTAAGCCCCCCTACCCCAAGCCAGAACTTTAAGTCCGCCTCACGATAAAAAGCCCCACTTCGCGCCGCCACACCCACCTCTGGTATCATAGGTCTTTCTAATCAGCCACAGCCCCAACGGAAAACCTCCATAATATGCGCGTCGGTCTCTTTACATTGGGTTGCGACAAAAACACCGTCGACAACGAGTATCTCGCGGGAATGCTCGAGGGTAAAGGCTGTGAAGTCGACTTTATCGACGATGTCGACGGCGAGCACCCCTATGACGCTGTCGTCGTAACCACGTGCGGCTTCATCGGCGATGCCAAGAAGCAGTCAGTGGATACGCTTTACGAATTCACCGAACGCAAAAAGGAAACTGGCGCGCCGCGCCGCGTCTTCGCCGCTGGTTGCCTCGCGCAACGCTATGCCGACGATATTATGAAGGAACTGCCAACGCTCGACGGCCTCGTGGGTGTCGGCCAGTATGAGCGGCTCACGGAAATGATCCTGGAAGGTGCACCCGTCCCGGTACGCGATGTTAGAGAGACGCCGCGCGTCGAGATCGAGCATTTCATGCGGCGCAAGCGCATCGACAACAAACCATACTCTTTCCTGAAAATTTCGGACGGCTGCAATCACGGTTGTACCTTCTGTTCCATCCCGCTCATGAAAGGCCGTCACAAATCTGTCCCCGTAGACGTCCTTATCGAGGAAGCGCAGTCGCTCCTTGCGCAAGGTGTAAAGGAACTCATCCTCGTCGCCCAGGATCTCGCCGACTATGGCCGCGACATGGGTCGCGATCACCGCCTCCCCGACCTCCTCCGCAAGCTTTGCGCGCTCAAAGGGGATTTCTGGGTCCGATGCATGTACGTATACCCCATGGGCGTTACCGATGAATTCCTCGATCTAATGGCAACGGAGCCGAAACTGGTCCCGTATATCGATGTCCCCCTGCAACATCTAGACCCAGGCGTCTTAAAAAAAATGAACCGGCCCTCGAAGGACGTCAATACGCACAAGCTGGTCGAACGGATCCGCAATCGAATCCCCGATATCGCGCTGCGAACCACGATGATCGTGGGCTTTCCCGGCGAGACCCGCCTCGCCCATTTGAACATGCTCCAAAGCATGAAGGAAATCCGCTTCAATTGGCTGGGCGCATTCCAGTACTCCATCGAAGAGAACACTCCCGCCGGCACAATGCCCGCACAGTTAAGCCGCGCCACCAAAGAACGCCGCTGGAAAGCGACGATGGAACTCCAGGCTGAAATCACGTCGGAATGGAATGCCCAACGCGTCGGCTCCAACACCCGGCTCTTGATAGAATCATTCGATGCCGACCGGGGCCAGTGGGTGGGAAGAACGCCTTACGAAGCGCCCGAAATCGATGGCAACGTCTACGTGGCTTCGGATGCACCTCTTGAGATTGGTGCTTTCTACGATATCACCATCACCGGTGCCGATATGTACGACCTTACCGCGACTATCATCTAGCTCCATCACGAGTCGATTGGAGGTGAACTCATGTACCGTCGAGAGTTCTTGTCAACCTTCGGCACGGGTGTCGCCGCCGCCGCGGCACTTGCTTACGCCCCAAAAGCACGCGCAGCTACCGGGCCAAACATCGTTCTAATCGTCGCGGATGATCTCGGCTACGGTGAACTCAGCATTCAAGGCGCGAAGGACATCCTGACGCCGAATATCGATTCGATTGCGCGCAATGGCGTGCGATTCACCCAGGGCTACGTCACATGTCCGGTATGCGGTCCAACCCGCGCGGGCCTGCTTACCGGCCGCTACCAACAACGCTTCGGATTCGAATTCAATTCAGGACCGCCCGGAACAGAATCGCCGCAGTTCGGAATTCCCCCGGCGGAAACTATTCTGCCAGAGCGACTGAAATCGCTCGGCTACGCTACGGGAATGTTCGGCAAATGGCACGTTGGCATGCAGAACGGCCGAACGCCGACGGATCGCGGGTTCGACGAATTCTTCGGCTTTCTCGGCGGCAGTCACTCCTATACGGACGCAATGTCAGATTCGCCAAATCCGATCCTGAAAGGAAAAGATCGCGTCCCGTCAATCAGCTACGCCACCGAAGACTTCGCGCAGGAGGCATGCGCGTTCATTGAACGTCACGCGCAGAAACATTTCTTTCTATATATGCCGTTCAACGCTGTCCACAGCCCGATGGATGTCCTTCCAAAACACGTCGAACCCTTCGCAGGAATTACAGACGAAAAACGGCGAAAGTTTGCGGGAATGCTATCTGCGTTGGATCTGGCCGTTGGCAAAATCATCTCGACTCTCAGAGCGGTTGAGGCATACGACAATACGCTGATTATCTTTCTCAGCGACAACGGTGGTCCGACCCAACAAATTACGTCAAGCAACGGGCCGCTACGCGGTTTTAAGGGCCAATTACTCGAAGGTGGAATCCGTGTCCCCTTTTTAATGCAGTGGCCCGGCCAAATCTCACCCGACGGTACCTACACAAACCCGGTCAGCGCGCTTGACCTCCTGCCAACTATCCTCACGGCCGCCGCTGGCGAATCCTCCCCCGTCCCCACGCTGGATGGTGTGAATCTCTTGCCATATCTCTCAGGGAAACAGGCCGGTCGCCCTCATGAAACATTGTTCTGGCGCTATGGAGACGACTGGGCGGTTCGATCCGGCGATTACAAGCTCGTCACGACGCCAGAGAACGCTGTAGCCCTCTATGACCTTGCCAAGGACGTCCACGAGGACAACGACCTTTCGGCATCGTCGCCGGATAAGGTAAAGGAAATGCGCGCGGCGTATGAAACGTGGAACGCAAAGAATATCGCGCCGCTTTGGAATCGCCCCGAACGCCCAACGCGCAGGGCCGCGGGCAACCCGTAATCGTCATCGCGACAAGTAACGCACAACAACCGATTCGCCAACCCTCGGCAACTCGAACCGTTGTAACCTGAAATCAAGCCACACCAGAAATACCAGCGATTCGTCTTCAAGCGGCACATCATACGCCAAACCAATCTTTCGCGGCTTGCCATCAACCGCGTCTAACACCGTCAACGTCCCACTCCGTAATCGCACCTGATCGCCCGCTGCAAACGGAAACTCCGGACCCCGCAGAATGTCCGCGAACACGCTATGCATGAGCGCGCCCTTCTCGGTCTCCAATTCGAACGTTTTGGTTCCCGTGCGCGTAAACACATGGTCGTGCGGCGATGCAGATAAAGGATTCCAGCTTCCCGGCAGTGGGTGCCCATTCATATAACGTGCGATCGGCGGATACATTAGCGTCATCGGATCGTTTGCAGCCAACAGAATCACATCCTGATTCACCGACTCCGCGTCCGTAATCGGCGCGGATTCGTAAACCTGATGCCCCACCCTTCCTATCAACGTCACAACTCCGGATTGGATCGGCCATGCAACCGGCGCAATCACCAGATGAATGACCCCGAGCGTCGCGTATGCAAATCCTAACGGCACCTTTCCGATCTTGCGATGTTGCCACCAGTGGCGCAGTAAAACGGCGATCACGGCGCTCGATGCAAGCGACGGTGTGAGGAGCAAACGATTCATCGGAAACGCCGCGATCACAGGCAACAGCGACAAGAACCCGCCAAGCATCAGCCATCGCAGACTACGCCGGTCCCGTTCTTCTAAACTTGGCCATGCGCGCCGCAACAACACCACAAACAAAGCAACCCCCAGGCAACCCACCGCAGCCAACGGCCAGCGCGATTCAGGTGAGAATCCCCAAATTTCCACCGGCGACGCAAGCAGCAAACCGCCCAACAGGGAAAGTATTCTGTTTGGAGCCTCAACAAAATAAGCGCGCGTCAGCGGCTCAACGTATACGCCGGAACCGTACACGCCATAGCCCATCGACTTGTAGAACACCGCATACGCAATCGCGCAGATTGCCGCGGGCGCAAGCGATACCGCGCGCCGCGCAAGCGTGTCGTTTCGTCCCGCAATCTCATACGCTGCAACAAAGGCCGACACACCCAGCCACGCCTCGCCACCCCACATGCCGATGAAATATCCCAGTACAGAAAGCGGCAATCCCGGTCGCCAACCTTCCTCCCGCCACCGAATGTGCGAATAAAGCGCGAACAAAACGGGAACACACGCGACCAACGCGTTCCGGTTAGCCAGCCATACCGCAGGCATCCAGTGCGCATCGTCAACAGCGAAAAGCAATGGTGCAAGTGCCGCAATCGGCGCACTCAGTATCTTGCGCGCTATCAGGCCCCACAGGCCAACCATCGCCAGGTACCAAAGCATTGCGTGAACGTGCCACGGCACGCCGTTTGTCCCAAACAAGGCAAAGTCAATGCGGTGGAGTGCTGTGGACAACGGCCGAAGAAATACCACCTTAACTTCGGGCAGTGTCCACCAGGGGTAGGGTCCGCTTCGAATATATTCGTTCGTTACAGCCGGGTCCCCCACTGCAAAGGTGAACATGCTTCCATCAGGGGCAGGCGTCCGTGCGCCGGAAAGAATCATCAAGTGGTAAAGATCGTCGGCGACAAATCCAACCCCCAGCCCCGTGGACACAAGGATCGCCGCGGCAACCATGCTCCACAGAATCGGCGCGCGCGTATATCGCGCAACAAGCGACGCAAAGCTCACTCAGCAAACCCGCTTATTCGTGCCACGTAGTCTTTGCTGCCGTCGTTCGCCCACGGATCAAGTTCAGCCAGATCTTTCAATTGCTGACCGCGCAACCGCGGCACCGCGAGAAATCCGCATTGCACGTCGGGCAAAGCGGTCATGTCGCTCCACAACTTCTCGAACTGCGCCACCGGATAGACATCCTCCTGTCCATGTCCCCAGCGCCGCTTCACGTCTTTTATCGTCACATACGTCGGCAACCGCTGGGCCATTCTCCGCACTGCTTCGGAGATGCGTTCCTCCGGCCCGCTCAGGTCTTCTCGCGTCAACCCAAACAGAGCAAGCAGCGGATCGATTTGTATCCATGTCGTCATGGAGTTGTAATACCGCAGCTTGTATTCATCTTCTTCCCGCGGCTGCGCCAGCCCTTCCAAAAGTCGTACGCGCCCGTTGACGCGGGCAAGGCCACCCCCGCGATCCGATATGCGGCGCGGCACAACTTCGAACGTCAGCATGTTTGACGACTCTATATGATACCCAACGGCAGCGGGATCAAGATTCGCGCCCAACGTGTCGATGTTGTGCAACATGATCGTCTCCAGTTGAGGACGCTCACGCAGCAATTGACGCAGAACCCCGTTCCGCAACAGATTCGGCACTTCATACCAATGGCCAGGCGGATTGAAACGCTGAACCGGCACATTGTCGGTATAGTCGCTTCCTTCACCGGTGTTGCGCGCCCACTGCATCAACGACGAACGAACCGCTTCGCGCACTTTCTGCTTCTGCTCATCGAGCGTCTCCTGCGGCATCTCTTCCCAAAGGAAAACCAGGTCGCGCACCATCGGCACAAGCCGTTGCCCGATCGATCGCCCGGGTGACAGGTGGACCGGCCCGCCGTAACCAAAATTCTGCGTGCGTTTGAGATGCCGGTTGATGGGTTCGTGCGTCAGGAAACTTGTCGAAACGATATGCGGCGGCAACGCACCCGAAATACGGCCAGTCTCGCGCGATTTCGCAAAGTGTATCTCGAGAAAACTCCGGTGCTGTCCCGCCAATTGTACGAACGGATTCAGCGCTTTGATGACGCCCGCCCCAGTCGTCCAACGGCTCCCCACGCCCCCTGCCAACGACAGCACGGCCACACGGCCTTCACGCAACGCGCGTTCGCCCCGCCCGCGCAGCGCGTCAAGCTTCGAGAGCTCCGCAACGTCGCCTTCCTGCACATCGTCAATCTCGGTATCGACAGATAAACGATTGTGCGCAAGCCCTATTCGCCCTGCCCGCATGTCCGCCCGAATCTGTTCATGCTGAACCGCGTCAAACCCGTTTTCCGCGGTAATGCGCTCCGCCTCGCGATCCCACTCGATACGGTCCGATCGTGTCGCCGAACCCGCCACGCGAAAAAGATTGCTGACGATTGTGCGCAACAACCCAAACATTTCCGTAGGCTCTTTGCCTTGCGCTGTGAAGTGGTCAAGTTCGGCGCGCCGCAAGTACGAAATGGATTCTGGCGATTGCCGCACAAGTTCCGGCACTTGTAACGCGTAGTAGCGCGAAGGCATCAGTGCGTCGTCATCCGTCAACAACGTCGCCCACGTCCCCCGCGGATTGATCGCAAAATTATAGACCACAGGATCCATCGCAAAAGGCAGTGAGTCTTCCAATCCTTGCTTGGCTTCGCGCATGATCCGCAGTATCTGCTCGCGAAACGCTTCGCGCTGCGCAGGGTCGACGTACATCGCCATCCCCCCGCCGGACATCCCTCCCAGCATCTGAAAGCCCCAATACGCAGAACCAAATGCTTCCTTCGCCCGGGCAATTATTGCTTCCGTAAAATGATTTGTCACCCACGGTATTATCGTTTTCAGCGGCCCGTCCCAGTTCTGCGTCGTGTGCGCAGCAAGCGAACGCACATCGCCGCGTTTCAGCGCTGTCAGTATCCCATCGAATATCGCGCGCATGTGGTGGCGCGCGCGCCATTCGTCTGCCGCCCGCATGAGATACTTCTCCGTCACCATCTCAAGTATAGGGCCCACGTTCTGCGCCATCCCCCCGTGCAGCAACACCAGGGACTGTGACAGTCTCTCCGTAATCTCCGGATGCAAATCGTGCGTCGCGAGCACGTGATGTTTCGGAAGCAGGCACCCGCGACTGATCCCGTACTCGGTGTCGCCCTCAACGGCACGCGCGCCTTCTATAATTTTGATTCCTGGCCATACGCCGCCACTGTCTTGCCAGCCGCCGCCCGATCCCCCCAGCCATTCACCAAGTATCGCGCGCGACGCCACAAGCCTGCGCTCTTCTTCCCGCAATCCGCCTTCGAGTGATTGGGTTTGCCCAGTCGCGCGCATGAGCACACTCACGATTCCCGCCAGGAGATTCGTCGATACCGCCAGCCGCGACCCCTTGGGTATGTCGTTCACTTTGGTGACCAGCTCAATCCCCATCCCGGGCGCTACGACATTGGCGAGAATGGATGCGATGGATTGGCCAGTGCCTTCAAACGATGGGGGAATGAGTCCCGAAGCGATCACGCCGGCCTTGACAAGGCTCATGTAGTCGTTGCCGAAATTGAACAGATCCGTGAGCTCGGTCACGTCTTTTGTCGTGCCCAGATCAAGGCTCGATAGCCGAAGCACCGGCTCGGGAATCACGCGAACAAATACTTCCACCGGCGGTTTCACCGCCGTGTCCCGTCCATACACGCCAAGGTCGACACTGATATTGATGACCCGTGCACCCTCGGGATAGTCCATGCCCAAGAAGAAAATGTCTGACCAACCGCTGTGACTCAAGTCCAGACGAACTGGTGTCCGCTCGGCCAGAACCGGATACAAAAGCGAACCGTGCGGGCGCCGCATCATCTCGCGGCGAATGCGCACCGGGTGCTCGTCCGCGTGTCCAACGCGAAACATCCATTGGTTGCCACGGCTCGCGCGCACGCTCCTGCGCACTTGATCCGCCAAAGTCTGAAAAGCGAGGTGTCGATACCCTTCCGCCAGCGCGCTCATCAGCGCGCCGTTTCCACCCGTACGCCCACTCTCGCGCCGCAACCGCGCGATCGCCTCCTCAAACCGCCGCTCCAACAGATCCCGCACCCCGTTAAAGGGCACGTTCCCCGTCTCGCGCACATCAGGCGCTTCAGTCAACAGGAATCGATACGCGGAGTAAAGATACAAAGTCGCGCGTACGCGCTCGTAAAGATTGGTGGAAGAACGCCGGAATGCTTCGAGCTCTTCGCACACTTGCAGCAGTGCGCCCGAATCATACCCCGCGCACAACGCGCGAAACGCGCGGTCCCGCTCGCCCGGCACATCACTGGTTATCGTTTGAATGAAGGGATTCATCGCGCCGCCTTACTGCGCGCTTCGTCTTGCGGATTCGGCAAGCAGCTCAAGCACCGAAGTGAGCATCTCTTCGCGGTCATCGCCGGAAAGCGCCAACGCAAGCTGCGTTTGCAACAAACCGTACTTCCCGCCGATGTCGTAGCGCGTGCCCTGTAGTTCCAGCGCAAGGAATCTTTCGCGCTGCGCTAGCTCCTGCAACGCGGGTGTAAGCGCAACTTCGTTTCGTTTTCCCCCGGCGGATAGCGCCTCTTCAAGAATCCCGAACAGGGAAGGTGTCAGAACGTACATCCCAAAGAAACATAAATAATGACCCACGCGAAGGCCCGGCGTATATAACTCAATCTCCGCCTGACTGAGCGATGGCTTCTCGATTATCCTTTCAATCTGGTAAGCCCCCGGCATGTCCCCATGCCGTTTGCCCGTCAGCGTGCCGTATCGGCCAACCAAATGCTCGCGTGTTGCCTGAACTGCGGCGACCGGACAGTCTTCCTGCTTCGCAAGTTGCAACAGTTGTTCCGCGCAACGACGTCCCGCAATATGAGAAACATATAGGTGATCGCCGAGCAACAACAGAAAGGGCTCATCCCCCACATGCTGCTGCGCGGAGTACACGGCATGTCCATACCCAAGCGGCTCTTCCTGCACCGAGAAACGCAATCTATCTTCAAGATTGCTCAACTTCTCCGCCTGTAACCGCGCCCAGTCCGCGCCGCGATACGTTTCAAGCACGTTTTCCCGCAACGCAACGAATTGCCGGCGGTACGCGTTCTCATCCCCAGGCGCGCAGACAACGATGATTTCTTCAATGCCGCTTTCCAACGCCTCTTCCGCGATAATCTGAATCACGGGTTTTGTAAGCCCATCGCGATCGACGAGCGGCAACATGGCTTTTTGAATCGTATCCGCCGCCGGGTACAAACGCGCCCCACGCGCCGCCGCGGTAATCACTGCCTTCCGAATCTGCATACTGCTCCCCTTACCTTCCGCCATAAAGCGCGCGCCCGATATCGTAATCGTTATCGCCTGCTCGCGCGACAACGCGTTGTATCAACGAAACGCGTCCAATGCGGCCCGCATCACGGGATTATCAATACAAAAACGTACTCGCTGCGCCTTCCCGTCCGATATCGTCCAAACGTGCGCAACAGCCACCGCAAATTGCACTCCGGACTCGTTCACGCTCCCACGCGTCCAGCCAATCGCGATGATATTCTCTCCCGCGTCAATATACCGCTCAACCGTCACAACCGAATTGATGTGCTTCGTCAGAATGCCAAAGAATTGCGTCGCGCCTTCATGGCCCTTATACGTTCCGCCCCAAGGCACTTCAGTAGATTGCACGATTTCAATGTCAGGACTGAACAAAGAAACTATACGAGGGATGTCCTTGATCGCGAATGCCTCGTAAACCGCACGCGCCACGGCTACGCCCGGCCGCTCCGCAGGCGCATAGGGGTTCTTTCTGCTCGCAAATCGCAGCCGGTTTCCGTCCGGATCGACGAGCATCATCTCCCGTGCGCCCCATGGCGCGTCCTCCGGCGCCTCCGACGGCGATATCCCACGTGAAGTGAACTCCTGATAACAGGCGTCCACGTCCGGCACCACAAAATACACCGCGCCACCGACCGAGCAATCGCCCGCATGCTCCGTGAGAAATATGCTCTGGTTCGCGCGCGTCAACTGCATGAAAAGCGGAAGCCCAGGTTCAAATTGATGTTCCCAGTCCACTTTAAAGCCAAGGCCATCCACGTAAAACGCCAGACTGCGTTTTGCGTCCGTAATTCGAAGTTGCGGCGTGACGGTCTGACTCATGCTGGTACTCCTTTTTGGTCACGATGTTTAGCCCGCAGATTCTACAGACTTCGGACGCCTGACGCAGTATTCATTCTCCCCAAACGCTCGTGCTCCGCCCAACATTGAAACCTTTTGCGCGGCTTAAAGCGTGAGCCCACAGGGATTCAGGTCAATTTACTGTAAAATATCAATTCCATTTCTTGCTTTTTTACCAATTTCCGGGTACTAATTACGTAGGGCCTTATGCTTTCTGGGGTTACTGGTTGTAGAGAGGGAACTATATGTCTGATAGAAAGCTGCGCCCTGCCGTGACCATCCTGTCTGTTATTGCCTCCTTTTTCCTTCAACCCGGTGCCTCCGCTCAGACCAACGATGACAAGGGCGCTACCATCCCCAACCCCGTGATGTTCGTCACCCAAACGCCTTATGCCGCCGACTTCGCGATGATCAATTCGACGTTCGCGAATCATAAAGGCAATTCAGGTTCTGCGCCGCGCGGTGGAGGCCTCTATATCCGCTACCCAGACGGCGAACTCCGAAACCTGACGGAAGAGCTCGGCTACGGCATCAAGAAAAAGAAACTCATCACCGTGCGCGATCCCCATGTCCACTGGGATGGCAGCAAGGCCCTCTTCAGTATGGTCATCGGCGGCATAACGCAAGATGATTACACGCCGGTCTATTTTCAGATCTACGAAGTCAGCGGAATCGGTCAGGGCCAGACAGCAAGCATCAAGAAACTGAAACAACCCAAAGACTACAACAACGTCTCACCCTGCTATGCAACGGACGACCGCATCATCTTCACCAGCGATCGTCCTCGCAACGGCGATCGCAATCTCTACCCGCAGTTGGATGAATACGAATCCACCGCCACCGTCTCCGGCCTCTGGATCATGAACGCCGACGGCAGCAACCTGCACATCC
>CALEZK010000237.1 GCA_937928585.1 uncultured bacterium
GCGTGAGCAACGCATCCGTCGGCGGCGGCAGACCGTCGCCGCCGCCCATGACGAGGTAATGGTCGCTGCGGAAGAAGGCGTCAAAGCCGAGCGACTCAGTGGCCTTGGCAACCGCAAGCAACTCTTCATCGACGACCGGTTCATCGCGAAGAGCGACCGCATCGAACTTCGACTCAATCAAGCGCAGAAGATGGGGCGAATCGTCGATGAGAGCGGCAAGTACATCTACCAGCATGTCAGCCGTGTGTTTGAAGATCAGGGCAAGATACGGCTCTATCTTGGTGCTGACCATTTGGATGTGATGGAGAGCGACGATGGCATGCACTTCAAGCAAATCGGCAGCATTCCGAACGGAATATTGCCGACTATTTTTCTGGACCCGCACGAAAGCGATCCCGCGAAGCGTTACAAGCTGTTTCGCGTTCAGCATGGAGAACCGTTCAACCGAGAGACAGATGGCGTCTTTGCGCATTACTCCGCGGATGGATTGAACTTTACGGAAGCAGGGCGCGTGTTGCCGTATTACACGGACAATCCGCAAGTTGTTTGGTGGGATGCGCGTATCAACAAGTACGTGATCTACACGCGCGCGCTCGCGCTGAACAATGAGAACCAGCGGCGAATCGCGCGTATTGAAACCGACGATCTATTGAAGCCATGGCCGTATACCGCATCGCCGGACGACAAGATGTTTTTTACGATCGCAAACACCACCGTCGTATTGCAGGCTGATTCCGAAGACGATCCCTTCTCGGACATTTACTACAACGCCGCCACAATCTATTCGGAGGCGCAGGACGCGTACTTTATGTTTACCGCGCTGTTCCGGCACTTTTCGCCGCAACGCCAGCCGTTCATTCGTCCAAAAGCGCCGGGACAGTGGGAAGACTTTGGACTGTTGGAAGTGCAGCTCGCCGTGAGCCGCGATGGTATCAACTGGCAGCGGCCCAGCAGAGAACCTTACTTTCCGACAGGGCTTGCCGATGAATGGGACCGCTGGTACGCGGTGATGAGCCCGGGCTATGTGAAGCGCGGCAATTACCTCTATCAATATTACGTGTCCAGCGGGCGCACGCACGACTCCGTTGTGCTGCGTCCCGAGTACGATTCCGTAACCGATCTCGGTGGCATTGGGATGGTCAAACAACGCGTCGATGGATTTATTTCTGCCGATGCGGATCATAAAGGCGGCTGGATCGAAACCCCGTTGATGACTTTCTCGGGCAAGCGCCTGCGTTTGAATATCGACACGGGATCCATGGGTACGGGGTATGTGGAGTTACGCGACGCCGACGGCAAAACGATTCCGGGTTTTACACTCGCGGATTGCGAAGAAGTAGGCGGCAACTTTATCGATCAAGCTGTTTACTGGAAAGGTAGTCCCGATGTATCCGCGCTCGCGGGAAAACCGATTCGGATTTACTTCAAGTTGACCCGCGCAAAACTCTTTTCGTTTGTATTCGCTGAATCGTAGTCCTCCAAAAGAGGTGGCCACCGCCGGGGTGGACGGCGGTGGCATGGGTGGGTTTAGGTGCGGGTTGTGCGGGTTATCGTTTGCGGCTTGCGCCGCAATGGTGAGCTTGTCTATGCCGGGACTATTACCCAGGCTGTGGTGTATACGACGAATCCGAGAATCATGCAGTGCGGTACCATTACGCGGTAGCCGACTTTAAGTCCGCAGAATTTCGTCAGGTACCACTTCGCTATGACCGACTTGGTCTTGAATCCTCCGAGCATGGGTCTGGGCTCCTTCCTTTTCACTCTCAATCCCCGAGAGTCCTTGGTTCTCTCAGCCCGCCGGTTTCTTCGTTCACCGCTTCTACCGGCGCGGTACCTCCTATAGAGCAACGGCCGTGCCAAATTATTGACAGACATTTAAGTTGTTGTTGATAAAGGGATTAGGTAAGGATTCGCATTTCGGTGAAAGGTGGACAAATTTGGACATGCGTACAATTCTGTCAATAAATTATGGGTTCAGCGGACAATTCTGAACGAAGCTGACCCTATGTATTTTGGGTGGGAAAGGGAGGGAGAAAGGTTACAAGACGAGGGGTAGACAGTTGACGAAAATACATGCAAGTTATTGTTGGATAACGGTTTGCGATTCCGGCCGACGTTCGTCAGCCTAGTGCGTGACGAGTGTGCCCATGCCCTGGTCGGTGAAGATTTCCAGTAACAGAGAGTGGGGAACGCGGCCGTCGATGATGTGGGTTTTAGAGACGCCATAGTCGAGCGCTTTGAGGCAGGCTTCGACTTTGGGGATCATGCCGCCTGCGATCACGCCCTGTTCGATGAGGTTTTCAATCTCGCGATAATCCAATTGATGGATGAGTGACGCGGGGTCTTTAGGATCGCGGAGGATTCCGGGCGTGTCGGTTAGGAAGACGAGCTTTTCCGCCTGTATTGCCGCGGCGATTTCGCCGGCTGCGGAATCGGCGTTGACATTCCAGGTGTTGCCTTGCGGGTCCGTAGCGATCGGAGCAATTACCGGAATCAGACCGGCATCGCACAAAACGCTGATAATCTTGAAGTGAACGCTGGTGATTTCGCCGACGTAGCCGAGGTCCGTGCCGTCGTCGCCGACCAGTTTACGGGCGTGAAGGAGGTTGCCGTCTTTGCCGCATAGGCCGACCGGGTTGCCGCCGGCACGGCTGATGAGGGAGACGATCTCCTTGTTCAGCGAGCCTGCGAGCACCATTTCAACGACACGCACCGTTTCCTCGTCGGTGATGCGCAAGCCATTGTGAAACTTCGATTCGACGCCCAGGCGCTGCAAGGTGCGGTTAATCTCGGGGCCGCCGCCGTGCACGATAACGGGATTCATACCTACGTATTTCATCAACGTGATGTCTTCGGTCGTGGATTCCCGAAGGCGCGTGTTTTCCATCGCGGCGCCGCCGTATTTCACGACGACCGTTTTGCCCTCGAACTCGCGGATATAAGGAAGGGCCTCTACAAGCGTCGCCGCTTTCTGAATGAATTGTTCGTACTGGTCGATCATCGGCATTTCGCGGCAGCTCCCAATCCGGTATCAGGACCGGTAATCGGCGTTGATGGAGACGTAATCATGGCTTAAGTCGGAGGTCCAAAACACGGCCGAGCCGGGTCCGCTGCCCACGCATAGCCGAACGCGGAATTCCTTCTGTTTCATAACGGCGGCGGCATCCTCCTCGCGGTAGTGGGTCGCAGCGCCGTCTTTGACCAACTGAACGTCGTCCAACCAAAGGGCGATCACGCCCGGGTCAAAGTCGACTCCAGCGTAACCCGCGGCGCAGACGATACGACCCCAGTTGGGGTCTTGTCCGAAGAATGCGGTTTTAACCAGCATCGAATTCGCGATTGCGCGCGCGATGGTTTTTGCTCCGTCCTCGGAATCGGCGCCTTCGATCGCGATTTCGACAAATTTTGTTGCGCCTTCACCATCCTTCACGAGGAGTTTCGCGACATCGACACATAAGGCGCGCAAGGCTTCAGAGAAGGCAGCAAAATCCGCCGTGTCGCCTTCGATGCGCACCCCTGATGCGCCATTGGCCAAACACAGCACCGTGTCACTCGTGCTCATGTCATTGTCGACGGTGATGCAATTGATGGAAACGTTTATCGCCGAGCGCAGCGCTTTGTCGAGCGCAGGGGCGTCGATTTCCGCGTCAGTCGTGATGACGCAAATCATCGTTGCCATGTCCGGCGCGATCATGCCGGAACCTTTTGCAATAGCGCCGATGCGCACGGTGCCGTTAGAGAGCGCGATCTCCACGGCTATTTCCTTCGGCACGGTATCCGTCGTCATAATCGCGAGGGCGGCGTCGCCGCTGCCGGTTTCGGCGAGTGCGTTTACACTCGATTCCACGCCCTTTCTTATTCGGTCCATAGGCAGGGGAACGCCTATGACGCCCGTACTGCAAATGCAAATGTGTTTGGGATCAGCATGGAGCGCGTCAGCAAGCCAGGCAGCGGTGGTGCATACGTCCTCAAAGCCACGTTCGCCTGTGGCCGCGTTTGCGTTGCCGCTATTGATAAATACAGCCTGCGCCGTACCTGACATGCAGACAGCGGCGTTCCAGAGCACCGGAGGGGACTTCATAAGGTTTTTCGTGAACATGCCCGCAGCAGTCGCGGGTGCATCGCTTGCGATCAGCGCGCAATCCTTCTTGTCCCACACTTTTTTTATGTGCGCGGCTACGCCGGATGCGCGAAAGCCTTTTGGTGCGGTGATGCCGCCGTCGACGTACTTCATGGCGCAATGCCCGCCATAGATAATCCGGTGCGTTCGTCGAAACCGAACATGATGTTCATGCACTGCACGGCCATGCCGGCAGTGCCGCCCATCATGTTGTCGATAGCGCTGACCATTAGCAGATTGCCGGTCCGGTCGTCTTGCACCCAGCCGATATCGCAGAAGTTCGAACCGCGCACATGCTTTACTTCCGGCAATTGACCCTTGGGTAGGACGCGGACGAATGGCTCTTGCGCGTAGGACGTGAACGCTTTATCCGCGTCAACGGAACCGTTGGGGCGGAACGTGATCGTCGTGAGAATCCCGCGGGAAAGTGGGGCAACGTGCGGCGTGAACTGGACCATTGCCCGGTGGCCGATTTCCTGCTCGATTTCGGGTACGTGCTGGTGAATGCCCAATTTGTAGGCCTTCATATTCTCATTCATTTCGGGGAAGTGGTATGCCTCGCTCGGGGAACGTCCCGCGCCGGAAATCCCGGATATTGCGTCGATGACAATCGGGATGTCCGTCTTCACGTGATCCAGAATGGGGCGAAGCGGAAGAATTGCACTGATTGGATAACAGCCTGGTACACACACGAGCTGCGCGGACTTCAACTGCGCGCGATAGACCGGCGCGAGGCCGTAGACACTTTCCGCAAGCAGGTGCGGGGCACCATGTTTTTCCTTGTAGTACTTCTCGAATGTGCCGACATCCTTCAGTCGAAAATCGCCGCCAAGGTCGAGAACGCGGGCACCAGCCTCGCGGAGTGCAGCGACAATTTGGATTGACTGGCCGCTTGGCACGCCAATGACCACGGCATCGCACTTGGCGGCCAACGCGGCGGCGTCAAAGGCTTCAATTGTGATGTCGTGCACCTTGCGGAAGGCGGGCAGGACATCGCCAAGCGCCTTTCCCGCGGCACTGGTAGATGCCACCGCGGTCAGGGTGAATTCCGGGTGAATGGCGGCAAGCCGCATCATTTCCCGAGCGCCGTAGCCGGTGCCAACTATGCCAATTCGTATCACCATCGTCTCCAAAAATAAGCGCGGATTATAGAATTTACCGGAGGCATCGCGCAAGACGCGGCTGCACTTCCATTCGTGCAGCGGTTGGGTTTGTCACGCTGGCGCTTTGCCCTTTTCCCATTGCGAGAGCCATGCGCATGCGGGAGCGGGCAGGTCTTCATGCCCACCCTCGAAAAGCGTGAGGCGCGCGACGCCGGCAGACCGGCGAAAATAGATTGGACGCGGGTAGGTAGCATCGCAATCCTGCGGCGGAGGAAGGTTCGAGAGGTCTTGAAGGTTGGCCAGCTCAATATCGGTTACGACAGATTTGCCATGGGCCTGTGCGACTGGGTTAAACGCCCAAATACTGTGTTGCACTCCAATTCCTCGCGGTTGCCCATCGCGAATGCCGTGATTGATATCCAGGGGCACATCGCGCGCCGCAGCCAAGTGGAAACGCGGAGAGCGATATCTGATTTCGTCGTCGACGCGCGCGGAGGTACCGGGCGCGCCGCCGCAACATTTCTCGATATGGCGATAGACCTTCGCACCTTGCGCGACGCACTCCGCGTGAAACGCCGCAAGGTCGCTAACCGCGCACCAGGTAGAAACCGCGGCCCATAGATCCGGCGCTTCCGCCGCCATTACGAGGGCCATGTGCGCACCGCCAGAAACGCCGGCGGCGTATATGCGATTCGCGTCTACGATACGTTCTCGGCGTGCGAAGTCGACTGCGTCCCGTATGTCCTGCCTGGCCAGCCGGGATGCACAGGCTTCGGGTCGCTTATTGGGGCCTCGAAAGTGCGGGGCCATAAAATGCCAGCGTCGGGTGCGCGCCTCCTCCTGCCAGCGCCGAGAGTCGGTGTCGTATCCGTGGCGCCAGGGGTGTAGGTATACCAAGAGCGGACGAGGTTCACTTTCCGGGTGAGGAATGAAAAGGCAGGGCTGTTGCGTGCCATCACTTGTGCTCTTGACGCGCACCGTATATTTCGCGGCGTTCGGGTCGCGATCCGCCGGCGTGCGCAGTCCAAGGCGTTCTAGAATCCGTTTCACGTATAGACCCTCGTATTGCCGAAGTGTACATGCTGCGGTCAGAGGGTGGCGACATTGCGAGGTTGGGGCGCGTCCGGCTCGCGGGGATGCTCCCCTACCGATGGGGGAAACATTCGCGGGTGCACACGTGGAACGCGCTGCTTGTCCCGCGTTACCATAGGCGATTGTTTGCCCGAATCAATACCACGAGCAGGAGCACCCATGAGTACAGGCGAGTTGCGCGTCATAAACCCGTTCACCGAACAAGTTGAGCTATCCGTGCCGATGATTCCGCTTGCGGAAGTTGATGCAGTCGTCGATCGCGCGCGGGATGCATTCCTTCTGTGGCGCAGCGTTTCGATTGACGAGCGCATTGCGCTGTGCAAGCGCTTTGTGGTCGCGTTTCGGGAGATGGGGGACGAGATCGCGCTAAACACGTCGCGGCAGATGGGCAAGCCTGTCAAGCAGGCGCTGGGAGAAGTAAATCGCTTATGCGAACGCGCCGAATACATGATCGGCATTGCAAGAGATACGCTGGCGGATGAGCCGGTACCGGAGATAGCAGGATTTCGACGATACGTGCGCCATGAGCCGTTGGGTGTGGTATTTGATATTGCCGCATGGAATTATCCGCTGCTGATTGCGGTGAATGTAGTTGTGCCGGCGGTATTGGCAGGGAATGCTGTCATTCTCAAGCATTCGAGCCGAACCCCATTGTGCGGTCAGGCCTTCGAGGACGCGTTCAAGAAAGCGGGGGCGCCGGATAACCTCGTGCAGCACGTTGTCTGCGAGCATTCGGTTGCGGAGGCATTCGTCAAACACGCGGGCGTGGACTACGTGTCGTTCACCGGATCCACGCGTGGCGGGCACGACATGGTGCGCGCGGCATCTGGACGGTTTATCAATGTCGGGCTGGAACTCGGCGGAAAAGATCCCGCGTATGTGTGTGCCGACGCGGACTTCAAGAGCGCCGTCGAGAACTGTGTGGACGGTGCGTTCTACAACGCGGGTCAGTCCTGCTGCGCTATTGAGCGTATCTACGTTGAGAAATCCATCTACAAAGATTTCGTCGAGGCGTACGTCGAGGAGACGAAGAAGTACATCGTGCCAGGGGATCCCAAGGACCCTGCGACGTCCATGGGGCCGATGGCGATGCGGCCTGTGGCGGCGTTTCTCGCGCGGCAGGTTGACGATGCGATACGCGCAGGCGGGGAGCTGGTCGTTTCGGGCAGAGACTTTTCGATGCCCGAGCACGGCTGGTTTGCTTCGCCGGCGGTGGTCGCGGATGCGCCGCAGACTTGCACGCTGATGCAGGAAGAAAGTTTCGGGCCGGTGATTGGAATCGCTCCGGTTGACAGCGACCAGCAGGCGATTCGATACATGAATGATAGTGCCTACGGTCTTACCGCTTCGATTTGGACAAAAGACATCGACCGCGCCGTGCGTGTTGGTGAGCAAGTAGAGACCGGTACGTTTTTTTTGAATCGCTGTGACTACTGCGATCCTGGACTGCCTTGGACCGGGCTGAAAGACACGGGACGTGGCGCGAGCTTATCTAAGTATGGTTTCTACCAACTAACACGTTTGAAGAGCATGCATTTGCGAGTGCCATAGGCGCGTCAGTTGCCGCTGTACTAACTAATCCAGCAGGACGGAATTTGTCAGGTCGTTTCCGAGCAGTTCAAACTGTTCGAATTTCCACACAACATTCTTTGACTTGGGTTCGACTTCGACGATCTGGGGCTGGCCCGGGCCCGCGTGACAGTTTCCAATCACGAAATTTCCGTTAGGCAGTACTTCAAGCGTGGTGATCCACGCGAGCGTAATGTCGGGCAGGTCGTTTTGGTGCAGTTCCCAAACGATACGTTTTTTCGGGGTAACTTCCAGAATGGAGTGCCCGTTCCCGGTACCGACAAGCGTGTTGCCGTTTTCAAGGCGAATGGCGGAAAACGATTGATTGCCGAATGCCTCCGGCCCGTGCCCCGGTTTGGGATCCTTACCGAACGTGGGAACGGCGAACTCCCAGACGACTTCAGCGCTCTTATTGTACTCGCGGATAACACCTTCACCTTCGTGTGCTACGAGGTAATTCCCGTTGGAGAGTTTTCGCGCGAGACGCGTATCGCGGTGGGGATCGGGTTGTGCTAGTTTGAACGGGATTTCGGCGACAACCTTGCCCGAGCGATCTACTTCTATGATGCGCGATGGGCCGGATTCCGCGATCATTACATTGCCATTGGGAAGCGGTTGTACCGCGTGAATCTCAATAGGCTTCTCGTACTTCTCCGCGGCGTTGTATTGCCAGACTTCGGATTTTGTTTTCGGATCGATCTCCACAACGACTTTCGCATCGCGGATAGCAAGGTAGTTTCCATTGGGCAACACGTGGAGGTCGTGCGTGCCGCCTTTCAAGGGCATTTCCCAAGTCACTTTCCCGTCCTGTGCTACGACCAGCAGTTTGTCATTGCCGACTGCGAGAACCCGATGCGCAGCGAAAGACTGAAAGCAGAAAAATACGGCGAAGCATGAGGCAACGCGCAGAAAAGAGAACATGGAAAACCTCCCGAGGTGTAGTACCGGTTGGGCTTCCCGGCAGCTGGTACCGTATCGCCGCGCCGGACCCGTGTCAACTCCATGCGAAATCCGGGCATTGTCTTTTGGGGAAATCCGAAGCATACTCTTGGATCACAGTGTCGAGCTTCTGGTGTATATCCACGGAACCAAGCCCGGGCTGGCGCAACCTAGGAATAGCCGGACTTGGGTGTATAGTAGGGCGAATTGGGGCGGCTGCTTGGAATCCAATGGGGCGTATTGACGATGGCAGGATTGGGCGAAAATCAACCTTTTAGTCTGCGCGACGAAGAGACGATTTGCTTCATACCCGACGACCTCCGCCGGATTGTGGTGCATGCCCTGAACGGGGGGGAGTCCGCGAACGGCGTCGCGGCGATGCGCGAACTCTATGAACGGGCCGACTTTGAAGATCCCTATCTGGTAGCGTCATCAGTCTACGATTTTTTGTGGAAGCGCGTGCCGATTGAAAAGCGGCGGATGCTGTACCCGGTCGTGGGCGACTTCTTCTTGACTGCGCTTGAGAGAAGTCTTGGGCAGATTGGCCCAAACAATATGAGCAGCCGGTTTCGAGAACTTATGGAGTGTTATGCAGGCGCGGGTGACATTTGCCGGAAGTTGGAAGGCCCGCTTTACTGCGTCGATCTCTTCTTGCTGAAGTGCACCCAGCTTGCCCTTGGCACCCAGGACACTGCCGATAATGAGGCTGAGCCGGGCGTCACTCGCGCGACGTTTCTGGATGACGAGAAACTTACCGTCGAGCAACAGATAGCTGAAAGTCTTCAACTTGCCAAAGACGCGTTGCTTGACACGCACGACGCGCTTTCAAAACTGAATCGGCAGGAAAACGGGTTGAATCCCCGATATCTCGCGTTTATGAAGGCGACACTCGATCGATTGACGCTTTCCTGGCAAAGCTGGCAGGAGATTCACGATCCGAGAGCGCTGCGCGACAGCACGCCGGAGAAATACTTCAAGAAAGGCCTCGGCCACGCTGAAAAAGTGAATTCGTTGGTGCTTGCTGCGTTATTGCTGGAACAGGCAGGAGAAGAATATCAGGACAAAATGTGCCGGGAATTTCTCCATCACCGGTTCAGTAATAGACCGGTGGACCATCCCCTGCGCGGCTGTACGTTCGACGCGGGCGAAATTTATCGTGACCAGGGAATCATCGAACGTAACCATGGCGCGTATGTGCTTGGCGAGCGTCGATTCACGCGTGCGATCTCGTTGTTCAGCCAGCTACATGACCGGACTTCGGTGGCGCAAACGCTTATCGAGCGCGCGCGTCTTTATATGGCGCGCAAGACGGATGCTTGGAAAGCGCATGCGGATCTACATGCCTCCGCGCAGAACATTGCGGCGGTGCAACAACGCTTGGCCGGCGGCAGGACACTGCCCGCGCTCACCAGCGAACAGGTGTGGCGTTTTTACGAATCCAAAGGCCTGACGCAGGAGGCGGCGATCTATCGCGCGCAGGAAATGGCCGTAGAAACGTAGCGTTGGGCGATTTGCCGGAACTCCCTGAAGCATTCACCCCGGCTCATCCGATTTGGGGTGAGATTCCTTCCGCTGATCGGTAGGATGACACCCAATTCATTCGGAGGAAACACCGTGAGACGTTGGTTATTTGGGCTGTGCGCGGCGTGCTTGTTTATCACGAGCGTAGAGGCCGCATCCAAGAGTTTCGATGTGGTTGTGATTGGCGCGACGCCGGGCGGAATCGCTTCCGCGGTTGCGGCAGCGCGGCTGGGCCATAGCGTAGCACTTGTAGAATATAGGGCGCACGTTGGCGGTCTTACAGCCAGCGGGCTGGGGAAATCAGACATCACCAAGGCAGACGCCATCGGCGGACTGTGGGACGAATTCGTTGCGCGAGTACTTGCGGACTACGTGAAGACTTATGGCGCAGAATCGGATCAGGTGGTGAAGTGCAAGAAGGGATATTTCTACGAACCCTCCGTCGCAGAAAAGATTTTCAATGAAATGATCGCCGGAGAGAAAGGCATTGAGCTTCTCTTGCGGCACAGACTCGACGAAGTGGTGCGGCACGACAAGACCTTGACTGCTGTGCGGGTGACCAATCGAGATAGCGGCGATGTGCGCGAACTTCGGGGCACAGTGTTCATAGACGGAACGTATGAGGGCGATCTTTCAGCGTATGCGGGCGCGGCCTATCGGGTAGGGCGAGAGTCACGCGACGAATTCGACGAGCCGCATGCGGGTGTCATTTACATGGACCATGTGACGCGCGCACTGTTACCCGGCACCACGGGAGAAGGCGACGACCGGTTGGTCGCGTATACCTATCGGCTGTGCCTGACGAGCGATCCCGCAAAACGAATTCTTGCGGAGAAACCGAAAGACTACGACCGCACGCGGTATTTGAATTACCTGCTCGATTTGAAATTGAAACGGCTCGATTCCGCCGTGAAAGCATTGTCAATAGCAGAGATCCCGAACCAGAAGTACGATGCGAACATGAAACCCTGGCCTTTGGGTTTTCCGTTTGCGGAAGAGAACGAGGGATACGCGGAGGCATCGTGGGAGGTGCGCGAGCAGATCGAGGAGAAGCTTCGCAATCTGACGATCGGACTGGTGTACTTTCTGCAGAACGACGAAGAAGTGCCTGCCGCTGACCGGGAGTTGGCGCGCACGTACGGCTTCCCATCCGACGAGTTTAAAGATAACGGTAATTTCCCATGGGCGCTCTATGTGCGAGAAGCGCGACGTGTTGTGGGTGAATACACGTTGAGTGAGCGTGACCTGACGCTAGCGGCAGAATCGGGGAGAGCACCTGTTCACACCGATGCGATTAGCGCGGGGGAGTTTCCGATCGATTCGTTTCCGACGCGAAAGTATGAACCGGGCCACGAGTCGGCGTTGGAAGGGTATATTCTCATGCTCGATCGATATACGCAGCCGTACCAGATACCGTATCGCGTAATGATACCCAAGGATGTTGACGGGCTCATTGTGCCTGTGCCGTGCAGTGCGACGCATATCGCGTTCTCCTCCGTTCGTCTGGAGCCGACATGGATGAGCCTTGGGCAAGCGGCGGGCGTCGCCGCGCACCTTGCAATCAAGGGCAACGCGCGGCCTCGCGATGTGGATGTCGCGAAATTGCAGCACATGCTGGTCGATCAGAAGCAGGTATTAACGTTTTACGCGGACGTTCCGAAGGGCCATGCTGCGTTCAAGGCATTTCAGTTTCTTGGCACAAAAGGACTTTTCGATACATATGAAGCGCGGCCTGATGAACCACTAACCGGCAGGGATGCAATCGATTGGATTGCGAAACTGTTTCCCGATGCGCCGGTTGATCCAGTGGCATTGCCGGAGTTCCTCGATGCGCCCTTGTCGCGCGGCGCATGGTCGCAGCTTGTTGCCACCGTCGGGCAGGTTGACCGGGGTGATGTCAATGAAATCCTCACGCGCGGGGGTGCTGCCGTGGATTTGTACGCCCTTTGTACAATCGAGCGATGACGCACGGCGCAAAGGTCTCTTCGATGGCGCACCCTTCAGTGCATCCCGCGTTTTCTGCGACCACCAGAAAATGGATGTGGGTTGTGCTGTGCGTGGTTTTGCTAATTGGTGCTGCTGGCGCGTGGCGCACGCTAGCGAAGCCCAGCACCTACCTCCTCCTGCCTGAAGGCGGTGCGGAGTGGATCCGTCACGATGATTCGTTGTGGCTTGGAGTTGGACGTCAGGACGAGCACTCGGTGTGGTTTCGTTCCACGGTCACGGTTACCGGAACACCGCAAGCTGCTGCTTTATATGTTCGCGGTTTTCGGCGGGTCGAGGTTTATATCGATTCCAAGCCCGTATTCACCGGGCCCTCCGATTTCGATCAGTGGAAACAAACGCATCGCGTGGAGCTTTCGCCATACCTGACCCCTGGTGCGCGCACACTCGCAATCAAGACCACGAACTACTATGCACCGCCTTGCGTGATTGCATATTGCGATGATCTCGATATCCGCACGAGTGCGGAATGGGAGTCATCCGTTGACGGACAGACTTGGACTGCTGCACGACCTGCGGCCTATCCGGAGCCGCCCGAGGTCGCGATTGAATTGCCGCCCGCGCCCTCTGTGTTTTTTTCACGGTTCCCTTTCTTTATTTTGGTATTCGCGGCAGCGATAGCTATGTATTTCCTGTTGCGATCGCCGACCTATGCGGAGGTTTTTACTCCTGCGGGCGCTTGCGCGGGAGTGTTTGTCGCAATCGCCATCCTATTCATCAACAATCTGTTTCATCTCCCCGGCGATATCGGATTCGATATTCGCGGACACTACGAGTACATCGAATACATCGCGAAGAATTGGCGCGTCCCTCTACCTAAAGAGGGGTGGACCATGTTTCAAGCGCCGTTGTTTTACATGTTGTCCGCGCCGATATTCGCCGTAATGAGTCCGGTCGGGTTTGAACAGACTATGGACGCGTTGCGGCTGCTTCCGATGATCTGCGGGGTATCGATGGTGCTGATCACGTTTCGCGTGCTGCAAACGGTTTTTCCTGAACGGGCTGGAATGCAGATTGCGGGTACCGTGTTCGCAGGAATGCTACCTATGAACTTGTATATGTCGCAGTTTCCCGGCAACGAGACGTTGTGCGCGTGTTTGTCGGGCTTAGTGTTGTTGTTTGCGTTCGAAGCCATTGCAAAACCCGAGAAGGGACTAAAGCCCGCGCGTATTGGATTCGCCGGGGCGCTCTATGGGTTTGCGTTATTGGCAAAAGTCTCCGCGCTTGTGCTGGGTCCCACAATCGTACTCATGTACGCGTATGCGATGCTCAAGTCGCGGGATTCGCGGACAATATTTGTGCGGAAGGCCTTGACGACGTACGCGGTTTATTTTGGAATTGCACTGCTAGTTTGCGGTTGGTGGTTTTTGCGTAACTGGATGGAGCAGGGAAGGCCGTTTTTTGGCGGATGGGAACCGGAGCGCGGCATTCCGTGGTGGCAGGAGCCAGGGTATCGTACACCGCGCCAGTTTTTCGCCTTCGGAGAATCCTTGCAGTACCCGCTGTATTCGATGACGTGGAGCTTTTGGGACGGGTTTTATTCGACGTTTTGGATGGATGCTGCGCTATCGGGCACCGTCAGCATGGCTGATGCCCCGCCTTGGAATTTTCGCATGCTGCTGCCGGGCCTGTGGTGGGCGCTTTTGCCCACCGCGATGATTGTCTGCGGCGCACTGCGAGTCGCGTTGCGGCCTGCGGCGGCCTTGGGCAATGGCGCGATCTTCGCCGCATTGCTGGTTGGCTTGTTCGTCGCCGCCACGCTGCATCACTATCTCGACATCCCTTACTTGTCTTCGGTTAAGGCAACGTACACGCTTTCCGCGTTGCCCTGCTACGCGATTCTGCTTGCATACGGATACGAGGCGATGACGCGGAGCAACCTTGTTCGGCCTGTTGTGATTGGTCTGCTCGCGTGTTGGGCAGTATCGTCGTACACCGGTTTTTTCTGCGTATGACGGCATCGATGTGGTCGCCAAGTAGCTCCGTGTTTTTTCACCCGTGTTTGCGGTTGCTCTTACCTTTCGGCCTGAGTGCCTAACGTATACCAATCCAATTTTCTTGTGAGGTACATCGTACCTGCGATGACACAAAACAGACCTACTGAACCAATCAACAATGCGTAGTCCTGGTTCTTCAACAAGACATAGAGATAGGTGTACAAGACGGCGAGCGCTGTACCGACAACCGCGGACCGCTTGAGACTCCTCAGAATGGCAACGCAGTACGCACTTACCAACAGGATTACGGCCAGACTCGCCAGCGCGTATGCAGTGGCAAATCCCAAGTGTTCCGATAATGAAAGTTCGAGGAGGTAGAATGCGCACATGGCCGCGCCCACCAGCAAATACTGTAGCGGATGAATACGCCGTTTCCCCAGTACTTCGAAGAGCCACAGCACACCGAACGTGAGCGCGACGAAAAGCGCCGCGTACTTCACGCTCCGTTGCGACATGCGATACGCGTCAACCGGCGAAATGAGATTCACGCCGAACGTCGACGCTACGACTTGCCCTTCAGTGCCAGACTCTGACAGCCAAGCTTGCGGATAATTGCGGCCCAGAAACGGAATGTCCCACGTTACTTTGAATCCGGTTTCATCGACGGCTCGCTCACTCGGCAGCCAATTGCCCTGAAAACTTGGATCGGGCCAGTCGGATTCAAGCGAGATTACGGTCTTTTTGCCAAACGGCGCGAAGTGCAAGCCTTCGCTGCCTTTCAACTCCAGCGGGAAAGAAAACGAAAAACGTTCGCCGGTGAGTCCTCCCTTGACTGGCGAGTGGATTCCCGATACACCCCTGCCCCATTTGCCCGATCCCGGAAGAAAATCTTGCGGCGCACCGTTCCACGCTAACGACGTTTCTTTTGTTATTCCTCTGGCATCCGATACGCCCATCGACACGTACGCTTCGTCCCAGTGAACGTCTGCTTCCACGATATCCCACTCGGAGAAATTCGGCTTAAGAAAGTTGCCGGCCAGCACGAGGGATGCGTTATAAACCGGTACTTCGAAGATGCCGCGGTTGCGCGATTCGCTCGCGATTGTTCCGGTTGCTTCCAGAAGCTCGGGCAAGAATGTTGCATACTGAATAACGCTGCGCGTGCGCACTTGACCATCTTCCAACGTCTCGGTCCATCGTTTGGTGTAGGGGACTACCAACGAGGGCCCTACCAATGACTGCGTCCCGCCCCACTTGGCTCTAACTTCGCGAACGGCTTCGTCGCGCGTGCTTTGGCGTTCGTAGATTGCTTCCTGAATCATTGCTACCGGGATTTGAAGAATCAGCACCAGGAAGCCAACCAACAGTACCCGCACCAGGGGTGAGGTTCTGATTGACTCGATGTATCCCGCGATCCAGTTTGCCGACATGTTTGGTTCTCCCGAACGTTTTGGCCAGTCGATTCGGCGGAGCTTTCCTCCGTCAGTTTGAGAATATATCAAAGTACTTTGTATTGTAAAGTAAAATTTTGCAGGGATCCAGGGTGTGCGTTGGAAGGGGGGCCCCACCTCGTCCATGGGGGAAGGCGGAGGAATCGCAAGGAGAATCAGGATCATGTGAGCTCGACGACTTCGGGTCAGATTCTGTTACTTTGAGGAGGTTCGCACGTTGCGCGCGCTGTAGACATCCAGGACGTGAGAGGTTAGATAGGCGCGTGCGGCGCTGTCATCTTTCAGATAGGCATTCCAGAACGCTACGCTGGCGATGCGCGTGTAATCGAATATGCCGGTCTGATCGATAGCGGGTAGGAGTTTCGCAGTTCTCCGGGCGAGGTGTCGGATGAATAGGGCAAACGGGCCGCGCCGCGCGGGATCACGCAAGGGTAGATCGATTACCGGGCCGATATAGGAAAGATGGTGTGCGCCTCGGATGTAGACGAGGTACTTGTCACCTTCAGGTGATAGCGTATACGGCGCGGCGCGCCACATGGGGCCACATCCGAAAACGTATCCGGGGTCGCGCGAACCAGTAAACACCATTAGCGGGCGTGTCACGTTCGACCATGAGTTATCAGTCAGTCCGGTATGATCCGGGCCAGGTCCTGAGATCATTAGAATCGCGCGCGGTCGTGGGTCGCTGAATGACGTCCGCTTGCCAGTGGTCGGGTCCGTTAATTCTGCACCGCCCGTCAGCGTTACAGTGTACGCGCCAAATGAATGCCCGGCGACGGCCATGCGATTTGGATCGATAATTCCCGTGAGCTTGGGGACTTCCTGGCCGAGCAAGTCGAGGTTGTCCATAATGGCGGCAATGTCACCCGTGCGCTCTGCCCATGCCGCAGGCCCCATTTCCCTGGGGCGCATAAGTTCTTCCCGAAGGCGCAGCAGACTGCGTTCAATTAGCGGGCGCGTGCCGAAGAGGTGGGTCGGGGCGATAACCACATATCCATGACTGGCCCAGTGACGCAGGAGCAGAGGAGAGGTTGCGTTCGAGTCGCCCGCGCCGTGCGAAAAAATGATTACAGGAAAGGGACCGCCGCCATTTGGGGTATAGCAACGCAGCGGTATATCCTTGCCGCGTTTTGGATCGCGCAGCATATGTTCATGAATTATGGCGACTTCATGCGGGCCGTACGCCAGCAAATTTGGCGTCATGCGCAGAAGTTCCCTGCGCGATTCAAGCTTCATGCATCCGGTCTCGTTCGTTGCTTCGTGAAGTTCCGCGGCGCGGCGAGCAGCACAATAACACGCAGGCTATGGTTTGCACAGTTTGCAGGGGCGTGGAAAATCGGTACACTGTTACGCCATGCCTGAAAAGTCTACTGTACAAAAAGCACTCGTTAAGGACGCGCGACGTCCAAAAGAAGCGGCCGAACCGACAAGCCTGCCCGCCAGCGATCCAGCTGCCGACACCGGGCCAGACACGAATGCGGACGTTCCACGGAGCCAGCGGTCAGCCGGTACACGCTGGTTCGTGCGAGCGGCGCTGGTAACACTCCTCATTGTGGCGGCGATAGGGGCTTGGCTGGCTTACGCGTATTTTCGGGCAAATGATGCCGTGGTGGCGCCGGGATTGTCGATCCAACATCTCGCCGTTATTGAGGATGGCCAGCACCTTGGCGCAACGGACCTGATTTACTGGCGCGGCGCGTTTTATTTGGTCCATGAAGCATCCGAGCCTCAGACCTCGGCTGGGTCATGCAAGATTGTGTTGCATCGCTCGCCAGATGCATCCGCGTGGGAACAGGTCGCGGAGTTCGTCGCTGCAAACGATGCCGACATGAACCGTCCGAAATTCGCGGCTGTCGCCAACCGACTGTATTTATATGCTTCTTTAAAAACCGGTGGTCTATCGCAAACTACCGCTTTTACGTTCACCGAAAACGGTACCCAATGGCCCGAGCTAAAGCCAGTTGGGCTTGATGGCTGGGTCCTGTGGCGGCCGAAGACGCGCGACGGGATCACCTGGTATGCCAGCGCGCACGATCCCGCCGCCGGCAAGTCCGCGATTGCCCGGTCGGGCGATGGTGAATCCTGGGAGATTGTCTCCGTTATTCACGAGGCTGGTGTTCGCGGCGAAACCGCGTTGACGTTTTTACCGGATGGCCGAATGCTTACGTTGGCTGGCATGAATACCGCGGCACGAAGCGCGCACGGCGACAAAGAGGGGCACACCATTCTGGCTACATCCGCCGCTCCGTATACGCAATGGGAGACGCAAGAGGTGCGCGGTGTTTTTCTTTACGGGCCGGACGTGATTCAGTATCGGGGAGAGTACTTCGCGATAGGCGGGCGGAGTCTGGGGGCGGGCGGTTTGCCCACGGATGCAGCGCGTAAAATCGGGCGTATGCGTATGTCCCTGTATAAATTGACCGCAGACAACTTGACTTGGGTGAGCGATTTGCCGAGCGCGGGCGCGACTTCGTACGCAGGTGCAATCGTGCAAGGAGATGCGTTGACAATAAGTTACTACACGAGCGATACGGAACGAGACTGGCCCCGCTTCATCGGCGAGATGCTGCCCACCGAAGTGCGCGTTGCTCGCATTGAACTGCCGACGCTTGCCGGCCTGCACCCTGCGCAGTAAGCGAAGGCTATTCTTGTTTCGCGATTTTCTGCGGCTCGCCGATACGTAACTCGATTGGTTCACCAATAAAAACGGGCCTATTCGGTGATTGCGTTTCGATATTCGCCTGAATGTAAATCTTTCGCGTCATGGGTTGAACCCACGGTTCCGCGAGGATTTCTATCCTGCGTTCGGTTTCGCCTTCCCGCACGAGGATGCCGTTTAACCCGGTGTACATGACGCGAACGCCCGGCGGAAGGTTCAATACGCTGATAGGGGAACGGCTGTCGAAACCATTCGCGCGCGCGAGCGACAAGCTAATCGACCCCAATTGGCCGGGCGCGAGTTCCAGCGCCTTTTCGCCGTTATTTACAACCAAATCGGGCTGTTTTTCACTCACCGTAATTGCACCGAGTGCAGTTTCCTTTTTCACCGGCTTGCCATCGATTTCCGTTTCGGCGGAGACGATGAAGCGCGCGTCCATTGGCGTTGATTTCGCGTCCGCGCTCGCGCTTAGCGCAATGCGCACGATGTCTTCGTCAGGAAGAATCTGCTCCGTCTCGACGGAAAAGCCCTCTGGAAGTCCTTGCACGGAAACGTTTACGGGAGCGTTGAATCCGTCGCGTCGAACGACGCGCACATCGAGCGGTATTCTGCTGCCTGGGGGGATGTTGATGTAATAAGGCCCGGCGAACACATCGAAATCCGGTTCTGGCGCGCGCAAGACCAGCCGATAGGCATACTGTGGTCCGCCGAGGTTGCGCACGTCTGAAACGCGAACGATGTAGGTGCCATCTTCCGGCGCGGTGAAATCGAGTCGGGAATCCCCCGTGGTATCACCGCTGGCGTTGAAGCCGTCATCGTTTTGCCAGTAGAGCGGAAATACCGGCATGCCGTTGGGTGCGAAAGTCGAGCCCGGCGGGTGGACAGTAACCTTGTAGATGGGGTCGTATACTGCGTGATGCTCCGGCGTGGTGCCAAAAAAGCCCATGCGCTGACCGTTCTGATACGTCTTGAACAATACGTCTTCATCGCCATATCCGGGGATGCGCGATACCTGGATTACTTCACCACCGGCCATTACGAAGTCGCGCAACTTGAGATCGCGCCAGTTTTCAAGACGAAGACCGCCTGAACGGGAGTCGCGCGGGGACAAGGTCAACGCGGTTTGCGCGACGCAACGCAGCACGGCGCGTTGCAGGGGCTTTCCCGAAGCGTCGAGTATTTCGATCTTGGAATCCAATGGCGAAGCAAGGGAGGCAGCGAGCGTTTCGATCACGATCAGTTCATCTTTCTTTGCTGTGAACTGAAAATAGTCCGCGTCTTGCCCAGTAGAAGATTCGATACGCGCGTTTACCACCGTAGGAAAAGCGATCTGTTGTGCTTCAGGGGCACCGTTATTCGGTTCCGCCTCCGCCAATTCCGCGAGGGGAGTTACAGAAATCGACGGGATCGGGACAGGACTTGTTTCCGGCGCCGGGATCGGCAGGCGCATGGTTGTGCCCGTGCGCGCTTCGTCCGGCGGATCGACTTCGAGAGTCGTGGAAGGGAGGTTGAAACCAGTGAGGGATATCTGCTGTGGCGCGCCGGCGGGTATACCCAAGGGCCAGAACGAAGTGACCATGGGGAACTGCCCGGCATGAAGCCGGTACCCGATGTTCGCGCGCAGGTCGGCATCGGCGACTTCGAGCACATACGTGCCGTCCGCCTCAAAGCGAAATCCCAAGCGGTTTCTGTTTTCGAAACTTGCTTCCTTGTTGCTGGCAACGACTTTGCCGCTCGAATCGAGGAGATTCAATACGCTTGCGAGACCGCTGTCGGTAATCGCAAAAACCAGTTCCTGTCCGGCTATTGCCGTCACTGCGTAGCGATCGACGTCGCCGGATTCATTAATCGCGGCGGCGACGACGCCTGGCCAAGTCAACGCTTGCGGTGTTTCGTTGTTTGGTTCTGTTTCACCCGCGTCTGGCGAGGCCACAATAGTGAACGCAGTACCGTTTGTCAGGCCTAGCGGCGTGCGGAACAGGATTTCAAAAGTGCCTAGCGGCGTGTCTTCCGGCGCTTTCAGTTTTAGCTTCATGCGGTACGGACGCGCGTTGTCGAAGATGTCGGCGCCGGTGCCGCGAGGTCCGCTGCCCAGTTTCAGGTCAGGTTCCGGTAATGCTTCGCTTTCGAGGATCTCGACGGCGACTTTTGAATTGCCGACAATCGGCACTGCGCCTTCCAGATTTTTCCCCGCGAGGCTTAGCTCCAATTCCGTGCCGCGATGCCAGCGGTTGGGCGAAATTGATTGCACTGACGGTGGTACAGTCGCGCGAATGATTACCGGTTCGACACTGAGGCTGGTTATCTTCTTGGGGCCGCCAGCGGCGGCAAGCTGGGTCCCATCCGCGGCAACACCGCTCAATGCCTTGCCCGAATCCGTTGCGTAGATCGTCGTAGTTGCGTCGTAGCGTCCTGCCGCGAGGAGATTGCCCTGAGGATTCAGCGCCAAGGCAGTCACCCAGTCGGATTGTTGCTCGAAGGCCATTTTCTCCGTTAAGGCAGTAGCTTCCCAGACCTTGATTCGCTTGTCCTCACCCGTCGAGTACAACAGGGCGCCATCGGGTGAATAGACGATGTGCAGAATCGCGCCTTCATGCGCGAAGGTCGAAGCTTTCAGGGTGCCGGCTGTCGAACCGGATTGTTCGAGCGGGGCGTTTGCATCGCCAATTTCCCAAGTGCGTATGACCTTGTCCGCGCCGGCTCCGGCGAGAGTATGACCGTCTGGAGAGAACGCGAGGGAGAGGACGGCATCGAGCGAATCGGAAATCGTGATGAGAAGTTTGCCATCGTCCGCATTCCAGAGCTTTACCGTGCGGTCACCGGCACCCGATGCGATGCGCTTGCCGTCCGGACTCCAAGCAACGGTGTATACCGCGTCCACGTGATTAGCGAGTGTGTGCAGGACGTTTCCAGTTTCGACGTCCCAGATGATCAGTGTCTTGTCGTAGCTTGCGGAGACAATGCGCTTTCCATCGGGCGAGAATGCGAGGGCGAAGATATTGTCCTTATGGACTCCTTCCAAGGTGCGCACGAGCGCGTTGTCCGCGGTGCGCCAGAGTTTTATTTCGCCAGAGCGCCCCGGTTTACCGCCACCACCTGCGAGCAACGCGCCATCCCGCGAGAAAGCGAGCGCGCGCACCATTTCCGCATGGCCTTCGAGTTTTGCTTTTGCAGTGGTCGCGCCGCTTTGCGCATCCACGTCGAACATATCGATGGTATGCAGACTGCCTTGCGCGAGCACAAGTTGGTCGCCAATTTGCCCATATGCCATTGCGCTGATGGCGGGTAGCACGGCTTTCTTTGGAGTCGCTGGCGCGGGTTCCGTCGCGGGCGGCGTTCCCGCAGTCGGGGCGGGCAACGCTTCTGCGCCGAGGGCGCCTTCATTGATCCACTGTTTGACGAGCGCAATCGCTTCCGGCGTCAGCGGATCGGCCTTGCCCTTGGGCGGCATTACCGGTTCGAGCGTTCCTTCGATCATTTTCACCAGCATGCTTTCATCGGCCTTGCCCGGAATGATGGAAGGGCCTTCGGCACCGCCTTTCAGCGCGGCGGCGAGCGTGGAAAGATCGAGTTTACCTTTTAACGGATCGACCGGCGGAAAATGGCAGGCCGAACAGCTTTTTTGAAAAATAGGGACGATGTCTTTCTCGAAAGAGACCTGCGCGTAGCCGCTTGCGCAGTGCATCGCGATGATCGCGGAAAACGCGATGCGCCAAATGCGCGCGCCGTTGCGGCTCTTAAATCTCGAACAAAACGATTCGACCGGCATGTTGCGTGCCCCTAGTGATTGAACAGAAACTCTTTGCCCGACAGAATTGCCCACGTTATATCTTCCAATGCAAGGCGTCGCTCTGTTTTCGCTTCCTCCCCATCTTTTGGGAGGGCCGCAAGAATCGCCAGTGCTTTCTCGCGTTCATCGGGCCTTGGCGGCCGCGCGAGCGCCTTAAGGTAGATAGCGTCGAGCGCCTCGTTGTCGCCAACATTGTCGTTGACCATTTGTGTCAAGAAGCTGCGCTCATCGCTTAGTTTCTTGTTTAGCGTATCGCCGTTCGCGACATGCAAGGTCTGGGCGATACTTGAATCCTGGGTGCGTTCGCAGGAACACGTTTGCGCGCGCTGGGGTCTGCCGAACGCAGTGAGGAAGTAAGAGCCCACCTGCGAATCCGGCAACTGTAGCGCGCGAAATCCTCCCGGATAACCATCGAACTGGGTGGGAACGTTTGTGACTTGCGAGTACGCGTCGAGAATCACCTCCGCGCTCATCCTGCGGACGATATGCTGCGAGTAATAGCGATTGTCCGGCATGGCGGGGTCGGAGGGTTCAGAGGATCGTTGATAGGCCGCGGACTCCATGATTGAGCGCATGAGATGTTTCAAATCGTAACCGTGATCGGCGAGGTCTTCGGCGAGCGCGTCGAGCAGCGGCTCATTCGTTGCAGGGTTCGTCAGGCGAAGATCATCTTCCGGTTCAACGAGACCGCGGCCCATGAAGTTGCGCCATACCCGGTTCGCGATTGCGCGCGTGAAATAGGGGTTCTCCGGAGAGGTCAACCATGCGGCGAGTTCCACGCGGCGGTCCGCTGCGCTGGTGATATCCAGCGGTTCGCCGTCCAAAGGACGCGGAGCTACCGGTTCGCCGATGCGCGGATGCAAGATATCGCCGAAGGTGTCCACGAGCACATCCGTGCCGTTGCTTCGCTGATCGTTTTTGTACTTGACCCGCGAGAACAGATTTGCCATTCCGTAGTAATCGTCCTGGGTCCATTTCTCCAGCGGATGATTGTGGCATCGCGCGCAGGTGATCGAGAAGCCGAGAAACGCCTGGGATGTAGTTTCGGTAACGTCTACGGTTTCCTTGTGCATCGCAAGATAGTTCGCTGCGCCGTTTTCGATGGTGCTGCCGCTTGCGGTGAGGAGCGCGGTCGTGAATTCGTTCCACGGCTTGTTGCTGGCAACGCTTTCGCGGATGAAGCGATAGAACGAGTTCAATTCGTCGCGCTTCGGGATGTTTTTCGACGAAAGGAGCAAGAGGTCTGACCATTTGTAGGACCAGTAGTCGACGTATTCGGGGCTTTCAAGCAGCTTTGCGATCAGCGCGGATCGCTTCCGCGGATTTGTGTCCGCGACGAACGCCGTTACGTCTTCAGGCTTGGGAAGGACACCGGTAGCGTCGATTGTTGCGCGACGGATGAATTCCGCGTCATTTGCCAGACCCGCGGGCGCGATCTGCAAACTCTTGAGTTGTCGCAGGACCAACTCGTCGATGTAGTTCTTGGATTCGGCCTGCGCGAAGCGTTCGGGCGCGATGGGCGTTTCGCGCGGGACGAGGATATTTACGGTTGTTACTTTGCTTGCGTACCAGACCGTGATGGCGGCAGCGCCGGGACCAGTCACGGTGATTTTGCCGTAATCATCAACGATGGCGACAGCATCGTTGGTCGTATCGAATTTAACCCAGCGCGTCACGTCGTCATATGCGCCCGTGTTGTAATGCGCCTGCACGACAATCTGTTGGCTTGCGCCATTCGTCAGCGTGACGGCTTTCGGCATGGCTTCTACGCGGTCGACGATTGGATCGTCCGCGCGCATGGCCGGGGCACCCGAACTGATCCACTCGAGGAGGATGCGATAGGACTCGCTGTCTTTTGAGAATCGCTCGCCGCCGCCATGCGGGACGCCCATCGTGGCTTTTTGAAGAATCAGGCTTTCTTCGGGCTCGGATTGCGACATGCGCCGGCCATTCGCCTGCCGCGTTAGCGATTTATAGTCCCAGTCGTGATCGTAGCCCCGCAACGAAAGGCGGAAACCATTCTTGCCCGCGGCCGCGCCGTGGCACGCGCCCGTGTTGCACCCTGTTTTAAACAAGAGCGGCTGCACGTGGTTGCGGAAGCTGCGCGTGAAAGGTTTTTCGGTGCCGGTGACTGTTACGCGCGCTTCAATCGACTGACCATCCACGGTGGCGGTAATCGTTGATTCGCCATTGCCGACTGCGCGCACAATCCCTTTTGCATCGACGTCCGCGACAGCAGGATTCGACGAGGTGAATACGGCGTTTGGCGTTGCATCGCCGGTATGCAAACTTCCCGAAATTCGCTCCACAACAAGCGCGTGCGTGGCTCCTGCATGCGTGAGTGTGACCGTATTTGGCAGCACTGTGAACGCTGCTGGGGAATCACCGAACGCCAGTACCGGCGCGAGTGTTGTCAGCGCGAAGGCCACCACAAACTGAAAGGGTCGAGTCATGCTACTGCGTCCTTAATCGTTCTTGATCAAAAATCATGGTGCTGAACAAGCGCGAATAGCGCTACACCAATTCCGAAATCGGCTTCACTCCAAAATCGACAACTGGAATCGGGCGGCTGCCTGGCCCGTGCAGTTCCGTTTCGAGATCGATGCCGATGCGGTCATATACAGTAGCGACTACCTCGGCGGGTGTGACGGGGCGTTCCACCGGGTATGCGCCAATGTCGTCGGTCTTGCCGACGACGCGCCCACCCTGGATTCCGCCGCCGGCCATGACTATCGACCAGACTTGCGGCCAGTGATCGCGGCCCCCGGCGGGATTGATCTTTGGAGTGCGCCCGAACTCGCCCATCGCAACCACAAGCGTGTTGTCGAGCATGCCGCGCTGCTTCAGATCTTCCAAGAGCGTGCCCATACCGTGGTCAAACATGGGGCCGACGAGGTCGCTGTAGCACTCGATGGGGCTGAACGGCGCTGAGCCGTGAATGTCCCAGGCGATTTCATTAAA
>CALEZK010000238.1 GCA_937928585.1 uncultured bacterium
ATTCTCTCGGTCCTGAAGAAGACGGATCTCATATTTGAGCCATACGATGCCAAAGATCTGGTTGAGATTTTGAAGCTCCGGGTCGAAAAGGCATTGGATGCGACGAAGGTGGACGAGGCTGCTATTCGCAAGATCGCCGCGCTCGCGTCCCGCGAGACCGGCGATGCACGTAAAGCCGTAGAGCTCTTGGCAAAGGCAGTCAAGGTGGCGGAGGATTCGAGCGGCCGGCTGACTGAGAATGAAGTGGATGTGGCGGACCAGAGTCTTGAAGTGGACAAGACTGAGGAGCTCATTCGTTCGTTGGCGGTTCAGCAGCGCTTGGCGTTGAAGGCATGCTATTTAGGTTTTGGCAAGCAGCCGACCCGCCTATCTACGGGCAATGCGTTTGGTTGGTACCAGGAAGTCTGCCGCGCGGACGAAACAAGACCTTTGACGCAACGGAGGTTCTCGGACATGGTCAGCTTCTTGGATCTGTACGGATTGGTTAATGCGACTGTCATATCCAAAGGCCGGTACGGTAAAACACGAGAGTTGTCCGGGTCCCTACCTGATCGGGTTGTAGGAAACCTTCTACGGAGATGAGGAAACGCTCTATACAGTAATAAAGAAGGCAGAATGCTTTCAGAGGTCACTGAGCCTGGACTCAAGTCGCCGAATCTCCTTCTCGGTCTCCTGCAATACGATTCTTTCCGCCACAATTTGCTCAGGTTTCGCCCCAGGCTGCATCTCGAGTCTGCGAAGTCGTTCCTCAGAATTTGCTGCAAGATCTCGCAAATACCGACCTCGTTCGATGTCTGTCCACAAGACCCGGTACCGGTTAAGGGTATTGAACCGGCTCATGGGACGCGGTCAATGGTAAGTGGCGCGTCATTCATGTTGGGGGTGTCCGTGGCGTTCGCCTGCTTATTCATGGTGAGGTATTCATAGGCGCGTTTGAGTGCCATAATCGCTTTGGGGATGTCGTCGGTCTCGAGGGTGTCCGCCTTTTTCCAGTTTCCGTCGTGGTCTTTGTATCCGCGGTCCATGGCGACGCGGTGGCTGACCCATGTTTTGCCGTCCGATCCGTATCGTGGATTTCCCCATACCGTGACGCGCACGGCGCCGACTCGGAATTCTCGTTCAGGCCTCGTGAAGTCGCTGCTCATCGTGAATCACCTCCTGGGTCCGTGATTGCGTTTGGTCACCTGCCTGCGTTGGGACCAGTGTTGACGTGTGTTGTCTGCTGGTGAACTTGCGCCGGCATTTCCTGCATTGGCGTAGCCGCACTTTTCCGGTAGTCAGGGGCCTGTAGCCTTTCCATATGGTTTCGGTGCTTTCACAGTAAGGGCATTTGTAGGGTCGTCCCGCCATTGATGATCACCTCGGGACGCGGTAGGGACCTACCTATATATAAGGTTTGCGATTTGGATCGCCAGACCTGGGCCGGAAGAAGACGCCTTTGTCGGCTGGTAACGGTGCCCGTGTGCTATTTCTGACGATTGCGGACACTTTTCTGCAATACCACGTCTATCTAGGTGAAGGAAGTTCACAGGAACCAATTACCAGTACGGAGGGTCTCGCGATGAATTCCAATGACAATGCAGAGAAATGGTTTGCTGAACGTGTCGGTCGGTCCGTGGCGAATCTGATGGAAGCAGTATGTGAGGAGGCCAAGCTGGAAATGATGGGCCTTCCACCTGGGGTGGTCCGGGCGATTCACAACCGGGCCATTTTTGAATTACTCCGGATGGTGAACGAAAACGGCCATAGCCACCGCGACTCCGAACCCCAATACGGCGAATTCATGGAGTTTATCTCTCACGAATATAAGTTGTACGTCGAAATGTGTCTGCGGATGCAGGAATGGAACTCGAAAGACAATGGACAGCAGACCGAAGATGACGCCCGTGTCCTGTTCCGTAAGAATGCATCCCGCAATTAGTTCCTTCGCAGCGATGCTTGGCGCCGCGCAGGAACGACCCAAGGACTGCCGCAGAATGCTCGGCAAGATGTGACCGTGTCGGACAATTCTTGATCTTGTTTAGTCTACGTAGATAAGGGCGGTTGGTGCCGCCTCCAGAATAGCTCTTCAAATCATCGGCTTCTGTCTAGCCGTCGACGGGAAGAGCAGAACGATAAGGAGTAGTAGTCATGTACAAGCTCGATTCAAATCTACTCATCACACCACCCAAGAGCGATACCTTGTGGTTGCCGGTCGCTCCAAAACTGGTTTTTCCTGACCCACCGGCATATTCGGCTTTCGCCGATTCCAGTTTGCGTCGCGATGCGGAGCACTACGAGCGCGTCGCAATGGATCTGGGTCGGATCAATCTCCAAGGCCCGTAGTTCTACGAGTTTTCTAATGCCACGTTGATTGAAGGCGTAATGGGCCGGGCCCCACCCTACCGGGGCCCGCCCAACCTATTTAGAGATACCTTGGCCTGGGCGACTTGTCTGGGATCAATTCCTTGAATGCCACCTGTGGAATGACAGGCCGACAACGTTCGAGACCTCGCACAATGACTGAACACTTAGACCAAAACACACATCACAGACAATCCAGCCCGGTTAGTCTCTCTGGCACTGTGCCCAACGTGGCGAAGGCGGCTCGCTTGTTTGTGAACGAGCCTGGGTATGACGATGTTGGGCGCGTGCTCCGGCGTATGGGAAAGGAATTCGCATTCAAGAGCGCGACGAAAATTGAGCAGTCGAAGCCTGCCAATACCGTGTTGTTCCTGAATTGCGGCGGGCCGAGCGTGTATTCCGCACGGCGTCTGCGCCGGTTTGTTGAAGACGGCGGTACGGTCTACGCCTCGGATCAGCAGGCGACTTTTGTGGCGCGGGCTTTTCCTGAGGTGTTTCGGGTTAGCAAGCCGATGGATTTCGGGAGCTTCTCGGCGATGGTCGTTGATCGAGGCCTGAAGGAAGCCTTGGGCGGGACTCTGCGCCTCCACTTTGACGTGGGTGACTGGCGCTTTCTGATTCCCAAAAGGAGTCAGCGGGTCAAGGTGTATGTATCCATTCAGGGTTCTGAGCTGGGTCTCATGGCGCGAAGGTCGTCGGCAGAGGGCATACCGATTGTTCTGGGGTACGACGTGCCGGGTGGTGGAAGTGTTTTCTTTACGGCGTTTCACGGCGCCGCACAGCAGTCACGCAAGATAAAGGAACTTATCCGCTTCCTGATCTTACGGCCCATCATGAGCGGCGACTTGCGCACAACGCGTCTAATGATTCCCAATGTGGCGCGTACCGATGGAGTGGAACTGTTCGGTGTCCTCAGCAGTTCTGCTCCTCTTCGTGACTATGTCATCCAGGAAGCGGGAACATGGCGCGTCTCTTTGTCCTGGCAGGGCACCGCCAAGCTGCGTCTGGAATTGCATAACCGAAACGGTGTGCTACGGGCCGCTCCGGAATCCACGAACTCGCCACTCGCAGTGAATGGCCACGTCTCAGCCGGTGGTTACGTGCGCGTGTGCGCGATCGATATCTCCACCGATCAGATTCCCTATTGCGTGCTGATGAATAAGACTTTCGGTTAGACGACGCCAACGCGGCGCATGTGATTACCTTTAGGGTTACATGAAGCTGTATTTGCCGAGCTTGGATTCTCAGTCGCGGACGGTGCATTTTACCGGCCGTGTCAGCTCGGCGAAGGTACGGTACGGACCAGGGCAAAGCATTAGCGATGTTACGATGCGTCTTGCCAGCGTCGGGCGGAGGTGTCCTTTATGCGTGATGAACTTGGTGAGCGATTCTCTGACATTGAGCGCGCCGACCGCGTGCGGAGCCTAATAAACCGCGCTGTGCGACTGAATAACCGGGCGGAGATCGAAGAGGCCACGATAGACAAGAAGGGTGTCGTCTACTGCCATGACCCACTGATAGAGACCGAACTTCAAAGCGAACTCTCAACGCTTGATGCAGAGATGCACCGAGTCGGTTTGAATTTGTTATACACGCTCAGCCAAGTTGATCTCGGTGAGGTCGTATACGATCCGATGCACGAAGACCCTTTCGGAACATCGGACCTCAAGCCAGATACAATGCCGCCAGATGACAACTATTTACCCGATGGATGGGGCGATTCCGGTTGGCATGAGTAAGCTCCCTGCGGGACTGGTCTTCATTTCTTCATAAGTAGCAAGACCGCGCTCTCGCTATCGGTCACACGACTGAATTTCGCCCCTCGTAGTCGAACAGGTCAAGCCCCGAGGTCATTAGCGCTTTTTCCAGGGTCCCACTTCCGTTTTGAACGGCGTAACTGCACTCACGTTCGGTGATGGGGAGTACCCAAAGGAATTCGACTCTGTCCCCATCGATTCGGAGTTCGTTCTGCGAATTATCGTCGAGATGGGGTGGCAGGAGGAGACAGCTCGTAAGTTGGGGTGCTGTTTCCGTTAATAATCCGTTGGGCGTCCAGGTGTGGAACCAGTACAAGTACGTCTTTTGACGCGATGGGAATTCTGCCAATGCTTTTAGAACTTTGAACATCCATGGCTTCGGGCTATTGGCGTACATGATCAGTTCGATCCGTGGAACCGCAATGCCTTTTACAGAAGCAGGGATGGTCATGGGCAGGTCGCTCATGCCGCTGGTGACGAGGGTCCAGTACGCGCATTCTGGGTTGGGTTTGACGGCGTAGATGTCGACATGGACTGGTTGTTTGTCGGTTGAGTGTGCGACTAGATCGAGCATGGGTCCAAATCGCTGCTCATAGTATTTTTCTCGATTCTCTATGTGCTTTCTCGTGGTGTTCGGTATGTTTTTCATCGTTTGACCTCCTTTCCGTCCCCTTGTATAGATGTTGATCTCTTTACGTAGGGACTGTTTTTGTTTTCAATTTGTCCGGCGAGATCCTTTTCATCGAAAGATTTTTAAGTTCCGGTGCATTCTCAGGTCTCGGCGGGCCTCGCATTGTGCTTGGCCCGCCGGGCTCTAATGCAGGAACCACTTCACATTGATTTCTATCCCGACAACCCTTTGGTGCTTGACATACTTCGGGTGCTGGCCCGGTTGCAGGCGTTCAAAGAACAAGTGCGCGAGTTTTACTTCGAGGTTCTGTTGAGTGCCTATGTATGCCCGGAGTGTGGTGGGAGCCTTCGGATGGTCGGCGACAGTCGGTGCATGTGTGATGCCGGTCATGTATTCGATCCGACGATTGCGTTCCAGCGGTCTGAGTGCTGTGATGCGCGGATTGTGCGGCGTGTTCTCCATTACGAATGTACGGCCTGCCGGAGCGTAACGCGGTCCCGGTTCCTGTTTGATGAGCGTGTCTTCGACAAAGAGTATTTCCGTGAAATGATGCGGGACTCGCGTGAACGGGCGCGGCAGAAGCGCGAGGCAATCCGGTTGCTCCTATTAGGTTCACGTTCTGTGCCGCTCGTGGTCGATGATGTGCCAAATCTTGAGGAGGTACCGGGTCTTGTCGAGGCTCTGGATTTGTTTGTAAGTACCGAACCGAAGACGTCGCCACAGCACTTCGTGGATGACGACGTCTTTGATATGGAGAAGTACCGCCGCATGATCATGGACTCCGTAGGAGATTGGAGGATTTGGTTTGATGCACTTCCCCGACTGTGCGAGGACTCGCGAAAGGACCGCGCTCGTCGGTTCACGACCCTTGTTTACCTGGAGCATGAAGGCCAGGTGGACTTAACCCAGGCTGGAGATCGGATTGTGGTGAGAAGGCATGAAGCTGACATCGAAGGATAAGGAGTTCTTAGAGAAGCTGAGGGTGCTGTTTGATGATCACGAACTCTCAATCGAGTCTAAGCGGGACGGTGTCACGAGGCTTGTGCTGCGGAAGAACTATGGGGCGCGTGTCGAGACGTATTTCGGTATGACACGCCAAGGCGTGCGCTGGCGTTTTCAGCGATTGTTTGGGGATATCTACGTGAACGCGTACATCACCGTCCTGTGGGTTGAGTCCAACTTCGGGACGCACCTGCGTAACGACGCGATGGCAATCGCACGGGAGCGAATGGAAATCTATCGGAAAGCGGCGCAGAACGGCTCGCTCTCGATGCCGCCCAGGAAACGGGAGAGGTGATTGCGACTGCCAAGCACAAAGGTCGATTTGAATCACAACAGAGTCTTGCGTGTGGAAGCGTTGGATGAGCTTGCTGCGATCTTATTTCCGGGCAACAAGAACCATCAACGCATTTTTCTGGCTGTCTTCGTGGAACTCAAATGGGCCGAACGACAGTTTCTTGCGACATTAGATCCCATTGCGAACAAGCACGCCTTCAGCCATCGCTCTTTGGAGACGGTGCGCGCCAAAATGCGACGACTCGGCCTGATCGACCATGTCAGTCGGTTCAACCAGAAACATGGATACCGCGAGGGCTGGACTCTTTCCAGCAAGCTACCGAATACTCTGAAACATCTGGCAGCCCGCATAACGGCACTTCGATCAACAGAAACTGTTGCACAAGAGCGAAAGGATTGGGACAGTCTTCGTTATATATAACACCTGCGAAGAAGGGCCGTGTACAGGTCTGAAAATGGTTTAGAATGACTCTCTGTCAGGAGGAATTTGTGGACTGGCAGGAATTCAGAACAGATGAAGGAATCTCGATGCATGTTGCGTGAAAACAGTGAAGAACACTGGAGTCAAAACGAAAAGTTGGAGAGACTCGTTGGATTCTTCCGTCGGTCTGCAGACGGTGAAGGAGACTTCGGATTAGTTGTCGCCCACGAATTTGTGATGTTTCTCTTTCCTTCGCTTCGCGACTTGCCTCAAGGAAAGCTTAGACGTCTTCGGACATGGATCGACGAAAGTGTTCGCTGCCCGACTAAGCAACAAGTGTGGTTGAATGGTGTTCAACTAAACGCGTTTGTCCGTCTCTGCGACAGTATTGGCAGCGAAACGAACACATCCTGGCCAGGTCCCGATAAGTGGGTGTATGGAATGCCTGAATGCGATTCAACTAAAAGACTTCGATCGGTTTTTGCTCCCTATTATGAGAAGAATCCCAACAAATGCACACGCCTTCTTGCCAGGTCTCTTGGGCGCTGCAGGTGCAAGGGAGTTATCGATTGGTTGACATACCTGAGATCGTACTACTCGGATGACCGGCAACTTACGGAACTTCTGCAGAAATATATCAACCAATGATAAACGGTTTTAAAGCGCCTCACTCCCACGACTGTACTCTTTTGGTCTAGGGGAAACCCCGTTGCAGACGAACAGAATATTTGTGAAAAATGAACCACTTCGCATGGTACGGCTTGAATTGGAGGCGCATCTCGACGGGAAAGTTGTGTGACGGGTGTTGTGACGTGCCGCCAGAAACTGACAAGCGATTCACCCTCCTTTATACGATGTAGCTGGCCACGGCGGAAAGGCATTTTTTCATTTAGTGATGCGCAAGTTCTGCTTGGAATGGGCGTTCCTGCGCAAAAACGGCACGGATTCGCATGGTTTTCGGGGAGGAACGAAATGCCGCTCGGTTAGGCACTATGGCTGAGCCTGCATTTTAACAGTGCACATTTCATAAACATCGCTTCCAATGGGTGTCTTCTAAGTCAAGAAGGCGCCCTGTGATTGTTTGCGTTAGTCTTTTGCAGGCTTACTCGGAAAGTGAGTTCTCACAGCGCGCGGTAGATATAGGCAGTCCTGCGTCTATGCGAATTCCTGAGTCGGCGCTCAAGCTCGCGAAGCTTTCGTCTAATCCGCCTTCTCGCTCGTAGATATCGCCGTAGAGGTATGGGGTCGCGCATTTGGGATGCGAATACAGTTGCCCATATAAACCTTCTGTTTCCGTCACTACTCTGGGGGTGTAACCATATTGGCTGCCAAATTATGATTCGCCAAATAAGTCGCTGGCTCGTAGGAATACAGTTCGTCAGTAAATCGTAAGTGCGAGGCAGTGTGTATCATGGAAAAGGGGCAAACGTCCTAGTCGCTTGATGCGCATGCACCAGATCGTGGGGTGCCAGTTGCCCAATTCGCCTGACAAGAGGAGCATAAGGGGCCGTGGCGCTCGCGCTTCCTTACAGCGAGCAATTGTTCTCATTGTTCGCCGATCCCGTCGGCTTAGCGCAGCGAATGTACAATTAGGGTGTGTGTGCCAATCGCCAAGATATGTGCCACGTCGATTCGACAACGAGTATAGCCGAGCAACTTCAGCCTCATGGTATGCGGCATCGGGTGTGAAGCCAAAAGATCTGTGCCGAGCATCGGGTCCCGGCCCGGTAGCATGGAGTATAACGACTCCTGATTCGTCGCTGCTCCAATATCCGAAAAGAATTCCACCGGTTTCATTAGGGAACGCACGATCAGATTCCGTCTCAATGTAATCGAGCACGGATTGTTGCGTCCATACTTTTACATTCGACCGGAGCAGAGTCGGCACTCCTGCTGTCGCTCAAGGTCATAAACGTCCCATGAAGGCAAAAGCGAAACCCGTTTACTTTTCCGGAGCGATAAAATGCCGATGTCCCAAGGGCAGTCCGGATATGCGTTTTCCGCTCGTCCACATAACGTGGCAACTGCCATCCGTACTCCAGCAAGCACAATCTCGCCTGTATCAAATGACGCTCCGGAAAATGTAGGATCGGCACATCCTGTTGGTTGTAAGTCTCCTGTTTCCTCATCAAAAGGCGGCGGAGATATGGTGCCGTTGTCCAGCATGTGCTGAAGACACATCCAGCACCCTTTGTCGAGTTTGGGTAGGACTCGAGCCACAACACCACCCCATGCGCCAGGCGTTGTTGACACACAAACGTACGGAATTCCACGTTCACGGGCCAGTGCCGAGAGTGTCTGTTGGACTCCTATTTCAGCAGTCGCATCAAATATTAGATCCGCATCGGCTGTAAATTGGTCAATGACTTCCCAATCCGAAGCTCTTTTTTGCATCGGGTCACGGGGAACCCCGATGCGGTGATCAAGAGTTTCCACACGTGTATATGGCCAGTTCTTTTCAATAAAATATTTCAGCACGCCAGATTTTGGCAGACCGGTCGCGGAGAATCCCAGTGGCCATCGGCATATCGTTCCGGGATCGACTAGGTCGCAATCGAGAACACACAACTGCCCTAGGCCATTCTTTGCGAACTCTATTGCACTTGGCGCACCTAGACACCCCAAACCGGCCATTGAGATTTTCTTCGATTGAAGTGGCAGGCACTCTGAAATCCGTTCGCGCATGTCCGAAGGGCCGGCACGGCCAGCCTTTACTAGGAGGGGGCGTCGAGTTTCGGCTTCTCTTTGACTCTTTCCTCGTCTGACGAGAAACACCCAGCCGTCTCTATGCTCATTGTAACGTGTCTCTTCTGGAAAGATTATCGCGATGACATCCACTAAGCCGTCTGAACCGGTTCGAGCTCTTTCATTGACTTTCGTAACGTTACCATCGATAGTTGAGGCGATACGCAACAACGCTTCGGTGTTATTGACCTTTTGGGGTTCCTTCAATCGAACCCATTTCCCTTGTGGCAGTCGAGCTTGCCCTTGGAAGCGTTTCCTGATAATTTCATCGGCCGCCTCGAGAATATGACCGTCTTGATCCTTAATGTCCAAGACCACGCCACGGAAAAAACCTTCTGTGCTATGCTGAAGGGCAAATGTCAACGTGCCTCGTGTTGCTGAAGGGTCAAGTCTCCAAGCGCTGTCGACGAGGATCATGTTCCCAGGTGAGTACTGGTAAAAATCAGAGAATGGCTCACCCTGGTGTTCTTCAAGTTCCGCTTCACGATCCGTTTCCGATGCATCAGCTGCCGCAATCACATTCGATAACCTGTTCGTGACAAAATCGACCAACGTGTCCGTCGTATGCCAATTTGCGGAGGCGCGACCAATTAGGCAAAGGTTCTTACCGAAGGGATGTTGATGCCGAACCAGACTCAGCTGTGGCGCCGCGACCTCAAACCGAAACCATGGATAGAGGTCGGGAAAGGTAGCCACGAGCTCTACTTCCCGACCGCCATGGTTAGACCATAATCGTATTCGAACTACTCCGTCCTCAAAAGCCTTGGCATCGCGTTCATAGCGGATCCCAGCCTGTTCAAGACCACGCAGTTCATGTTCCAAACGACCTGGCCAGCGTTCCCACCAATACACAAGATTACCCCACAGGTCGATGCTTCGGCGGGCGTGGTGGGTCTGGGGGGCCGGGTCGATCTGGCGGTCCCGGGGGCTGATGAGGCGGACCAGGGTCGGCTGGTCTACCCGGATCGTCGGGTCGGCCGGGCTTGTCCGGCCTTTCATGGTCGCGAGGATTGCTCATATCTAACTCCTTATTTCATGATACTTAGACCAATTATGGCCCACTAACACTTGACAACTGGCATCGGATTCGATACCGTTGCACTTGTGCAACACCTTAACAGAGTGTTGCGTGTTTGTCAAGTTCGTTGCATATGTGCAACAGGGAAACCAATGAGTAAAATGACGCTGCAGAGCTTAGGCCGCAAGCTTCAAGAGAAGCGCGCAAACCGCGGCATCAGGGAGGTTGCAACAGAGATCGGGGTGAGCGCCGCTACCTTGTCTCGAGTAGAGACAGGGCGTTTGCCGGATTTGGAAACCTTCAGAAAGGTATGTGATTGGCTTCGAATAGATGCTAGCGAGGTGTTGGGCATCCGTCACGCGTCAAGTGACGCCGGCAAGGCCTCCGTGCACTTCCGCAAAAAGGAGGCGCTTGCACCTGACACGGCCGCTGCTCTAGCTCAAATGATTTTGAGTGCCCAGCGCGCCCTCCTTCGTCTCGACCACGACGAAAGCTAATCAATTATGTTCCCCAGAGGATTCAAGACTTGGTGCGAAAGAGTTTCGCTTGAACAGCGAAAGAAACTGGGTCTGCGACCGGTAGATCCATTGGATCCCTGGAGTCTTGCAGAGAATCTGTCTGTTGTAGTGTGGCTTCCTGAGGAGATTCCGGACCTAGACCCCGATGTTCTCAAAACGCTGTTGCGGGATGATCCAGACAGCTGGTCTGCCGTAACGATAAGTGTCGGCACGAAAGACGGGGTCATCTTGAATTCAACCCACTCCGGCGGTCGCCCTGCCAGTGATTTAACCCACGAACTTTCGCATTTGATCCTTGGTCACACGCCCGCGCGAGTTGATATCTCAGAAAATGGACTACTCATTTTAGCGACGTACAATCGCGCACAGGAGCAGGAAGCAGAATGGTTGGCGGGTTGTCTGCTCTTACCCCGCGACGCCCTTCTCTTGATTCGGAGAAAGAAGATGAGTAATTCGGCTGCGTGTGAAACCTATGGCGTCAGCCTGGAAATGTTGCGATTCCGACTAAATGTATCCGGTGTTAATCGACAGTTTACCCAGCGTAGCTCCTTTGCGAATAAACATCTTTGAGAATGTACTCACTGATGGGCGGATGCCGTCCCGCGAAGAGCAATCGCAATGAGCCGTGACTACTTCATCGTCGTAAATCAAGCAGCCTACGTTCTGTGTGATAGCTGGGTTGGGTCTTCCTTCATCCCTGTTTTGTACATCTTTAGTAACATTCCCCGCATGGTTCAATCAGAACTGTCCTGATTTACGGAACGCGTTGATGCCAAGTGTTATGACGGCGCCGATCACAAGTCCCGCGGCCAGCGGGCCGAATTCCTGGATGACACGTCCGTTGTCGTGCGCCCAGGTGACGATGGCGACGGTCAGCAGTAAGCCGAGGCCTACGGCGAGCGGTCCGCCGACATGGAGGCCGTCTGCGTTGCGCCAAAACGCGATGCGTCCTAAACCGTAGAAGATGAGGATGCCAATGATGACGTTGTAGAGGCCTGGGTTTTGAAAGTATGTCTGGTTAAGGAAATCCATGATCAGAAGCTCCTGTGAATTTGTGGACTATACTATATGCGCCCGTGGATATATTATCGCATAGTGTCGGTGCGCTTGTCTATAGCATACTCAAGCGATATTATTGGCACCTTAAGGAGTGCTAGCATATGAACTTAGCCGAAAAGGTGAAAACACTGCGCGAGGCCCGCCACCTGAGTGTTGAAGGCTTGGCGGAAGCTTCGGGAGTCTCGAAGCCATACATCTGGCAAATAGAAAGTGGACGGCGCGCGAACCCTACGGGTGATGTGTTGCGCAAGCTAGCAGTGGCGTTGGGTACGACCGTTTCCGATCTTGTCGGCGCGCCCGAAGTCATCTCGAGGGATGTGTTGGCCAAGGTACCAAAAGGGCTTCGGGACTTGGCGCGCAAGCGCGGCAAAGAGATTGGCCTGCAAGAGCAGGACGTTGAGATGCTAAAGCAGATACATTACCGAGGACTACGGCCGGAGAAATCTGAGGATTGGGAACTCATCTTTTTGTTCTTAAAGAGAATACTGGGATAGACGAGCAAGCATTGCTTGTGAGGATTAGCCCAGGATTCTCTTTTGCTGGAGTGGAATCGGACGAATAGTCCTTCATCTAGCTTGAGTAGACCATCCTGCACTGGAATTCCTGAAATACCATCCAAACGTGCTCAGGTTCGCTTTTCCTCGTTCAGATTACCTCTTGCTTCTTTTCTACGACCTCCTGTGCTTGGATCACTTTCAGGTTTACTCCCTGAAATTCTTTTGGTGCACACATGGCTATTTCTCGGTGTGCGTTTTCATTGGTTGTGATGAGTACGATCGGGGTGTAGCCCTTCTTTACGTTCTTGACTATGTTGGCGCGCCAGTCCGAGCGTCCGGTTTCTATTTCGCAGGCGACGATGCGGTCTTCTCTCCTTGCGATGATGTCCGTGAACCCGTTGACCGGTTCTTCCACGTTTACCGTCCAACCCAATCGTTGGAAGTGCTCGGCTACTTTTGCTTTCCAGTATTCGTGTTCGAGCCCGCCCCATCGGGACCTGTCCGGGACTTCGTGGTCGTGACGTCGAAGCGTACGTCGGCCTTCCTCGGTAAGTTCGAGGAGAACGACTCTTCCGCTGTGTGTCGGAATCTCGACAGCGCCTACAAGTCCTTGCTGTATGCACTGCTCTTTCGATGCGTTTCCCTTGCGCCTGCTGACGCCAAGGCGCCGGTATCTTTCCACCATAGCGGAAAGAGGATGCTCAGCTACATCGGTAAGGAGCGTTTTCAGGTGACTGGGAAATTCAGTAGTGGAGTCGATGGGCGGTTCTATTGTTGGTTCGGGCGAAGCGACAGGATTAGAGTTCGTGTCCGTGGGTACCGCTTCTGTCGACGGCATTGCCATGCGATAGGGGTGCATCCTTTCCCGAAGTTTCGCATCGCTGACGACTCCTTTTGGTATGGGTCTATGCGGGACCCGTATGCGGAAGGACCGGGGCCAGCGGCCCTGAAGTTTCACAACGGCGGAACCTACTGGCAGTCTACCGAGGACTTCCTTTTCTTCATCTTGCAGGAGCATGGCCGCGGCGATAGCGCTTACGTCTGCGCTGTGCTTGAGATTCATGGTCAGTGTCGTGTACGTATTTCCAAGTGCCGGCAGGGAGATGAGGCTTGGGTGTTGATCGACCAGCGTGATCGCCTCACCGAGCTCTCGGATTTCTCGCAGGATAGTTTCGGTGATGACTTCTCCGCCGCGCCCTGTTTGTTTGGCGAGGATATGGTGGGCTTCTTCAATGATGATGGCGTGCTTGAATGTCTCCCGGTCCGGTTGCGCGAGGCGGTAATGGTGAATCCAGAGCAGGAGTGACTGGGTTATGAGTGCTTTGTCCGCGTTCGTCAAGCCATCCAGTTCCAGGATGACGTTCTTGCTCAAGAGTTCCGCGATGTTGGGTTGGATACCTGTGTTAACGACGTCTCCCATGTGTCCAAAGCACATGCTCTTAACTCCCCTCATGGTGGAATCCATCCATAGTGCTTGCCTTCCTTTGACTGGGTGCTCATAGAGCCATGTGAGAACGTCATTGAAGGTGGGATACTGCTTTGGCTTTGTCGAATAGACGCCGTTCTCCTTGTACACCGCGTGAATCGCTTCCTGAAGCAAAAACATCACACCTTCTCCGAGGTAATAACTCGTTGCAATGATCTCGATTAGTTTCTTGAGCCATACGGCTGCATCCGTGCCTTCCGGAGGAATGAGGGGGTTGAACACGAGAGGTGCAATGTCTCGCCCTACTGTGTAGACGAGAATCTCTCTGTTGGTGACTGCCAACAGATCGCGATAATTCCTCTTCCAATCGAAAATAATAAAAGGCTTTTTGTGATCAAGAAAATTTTGGATGACGTGGAACACGGTGTTGGTTTTTCCCGCGCCCGAGCGTCCAAAGATCGCGGTGTGCTGAATGATTTCATCCTCGCGCAAACCGAACGGATAGAGAAGTTTTCCCGCGTACTCGACATGCCCCAGGGGATAGTCTCCCTCCACGATCTGCTTGGGTGGCGCGGAGAGGTGTACTTCTGGGTTTTCGACGTCGCTTCCCAGTAACCGCGCTGCTAGTAGGCTGAGCGCTGTCTCTATTTCCTGTTTGCCTTTGTAGTCTTCGGCGAGGTAGGCGAGCCAGTACTGGTCTGCCTTGGCGCCGATGATGGGTTTCAATGTCCGGCAGAGTTGTTGTACGTCCATGAGTTTGTCGATGCGTCGCCGATGAGCGCGCTCTTTTGTTTTTCCTGGCTGAACTCCCGCAGGGTCTCGCGCAGTTCTGTTTTGAGTCGTGTGACGTCTTTCCAGCATTCCACTTCTTCATTGCGTTGCTCGGTTGCCGTAGCCAGGATTTCGTGTTCAAGGCCGATTCGGACTCGTTCGATCTGTGGGTTCATGCCCCAGTTGCAGTTATTGAGTTCGAGGAGGCGCGAGCCAAGGCGTATCGATTGGTATTCGAGTTGTTGGAGGTTTTCGTATTTGAGGCTGATGCGTTCGTAGATGCTTCCCAGAATGTCTTCGACAGATTTGCCCAGGAAGGTACGCTTAGCGGAGAAAAAGATGTCCAATGGGTCCTGGCTGGGTTTAACGGCGACGTTGTCTGTGATGGCGTCGAGGTGCGTGCTACCTCCTGCGGAGGGTGTGTACGGTGCAGCGCTGTCGCTGGGTGTGAACGCATAAGACGCAGTTGAAGGAAGATTGTAAGAAGCAGATCGGCGACTGGAATTGGCGGGAGGAGTGTAGAGCGAAGAGAAGGTGTACCAGTCGAAATACGGTTTGGGTTGCGGGAGGCCGAAGTTCATGTTCATCACCAGATGTTGCTTCTGGCGAGTGGTAAAGAGTGCTTATATTTAAGCGTTTCGATTGCGCGCGGGGCCTGTTGTGCCTTTCAGCCTACGGTGTGCGGCCGTGTTAGCGAAATGAAACCGTCCTGTCCCACAAGCACGCGGTCGTTGCCTAAAACCTCCCGTGCTTCTGCGACGCGTTCCTGTTGCCACTGCTCGTCCAACAATTCTGGATGGGCCTCGCTGAGGTAGATGAGGAAGTTGCGCGGGGTGTTTGCCGAACGGGTACCGCACTTGAAGAACAGCATGGTCACATATGCAACGCCCATGTCTTTGAACCGTTGCAGTGTGCCCTGCAGATCGTTCCAAAGTCCGAACGGACTCAGTGTCACGACTACGAACAGACCCGCTTCACGAAGCTTCGTTACACAGTTCGTGCGTTGTTCGAATGATGGTGTGGCGCGTTCCCACGCGGCAATGAGGTCATCGCGGTCGGTGCCAATGCTGTAGCTGAAGACGACGGCGGGCCCGCCGTCCGATGGATGCGTTTGTGCGGCGTACTGGGCGATGATGTCGGCATCGCGGTCCGGACGGAAGCGGCTCTGCACAGCAATGCGTTTTGGCCGCAACTCAAGCGGTACGGCGCACAGCGTTTCCCAAATACCGCGCGTGATCTTCGGCGACGAAGCGTAGGGGTCGGTGACACCACTCCAGTAAAGGGTCTTGTTCGCGAGCGTTCCTTTGTGCAGATGTGCGCGAAATTTCTCGATGGGGCGCTCCTTATTCCGGAGGACATACCCCCACAGGTCGCCTTGGGTTCCTTTTACAGATGCGGGTGCGAGCATGTAGCCGTTCTTGACGTAACAGAAGAGGCAGCCGCCGGGGCATCCGACCATGAGCTGCATGGTGTAGTCGAAGCCGTCCATGAATCCGCGCCCTGCTGTGAGGATATCTGCCTGGCTTTCGCCCACGCTCACGCTGGCAGGAGGTTCTTTGCCGAAGAGTCGGATGTACAGTTCACGGAAGGTAGCGGACATGGTAGTTCCTCCTATTGTACGGGACGTCGTGCCCCTCTATACGTATAGACGTGTTGTGTCGTTCTTTTGTCCGTTCCGGCAGTTTGAACGAATTGCACGTCCATCTCGCAAATCGGGAGGCGGTACTTCCTCATGGGTTTCCCGCCTCCCCCGATTGCGTCTAGGCGGCGCGTACAAAGCCACCAATCAAAGACACCTTGCCATTCACCAGCGCCAAAGCCAGTTCCTCAGTCGTGTACGTGCTGTTTTCATGGCCGGGTTCGAGGATTGCGTTTCCGCGCAGGTGCCGTAGCGCATACATCGTCAATAACAGGCCGTGCAGCTTGGGCACATCTTCGAGTACAGTCAGCTTCACGGTTGTCGCCGGCAGCTTCGTTGCCAGCACAAGCCGGTTTTTCGTGAAGTAGGCGTCCATGACGCGCTCTTTCTCCGCGTACTTGTTGGCTGCCAGCTTGGCGAGCTTGCCCAGCAGTTCCTCTTTGTTGCCGGTCATCGGGACCCCATACGCGCGCAGCACATCGCGGAGCTGTTCGCCATTCAATGCACAGGTCGGGTATGCACCGATATAAAAGGCTTCGATGCGAGCCTGTGCGAGTTCGGCGACGGCGGTTTGTCCTTCGTCCTTGCTCTTGTAGTTGAGCCGCGGGAAAAAGGGTGTCGCTTCCTCCAATTCGGTCATTCTGGTCAGATGTTCGATGCTGGTCTGGAATACCAGCCGCCCGTGATCGGTACGCCACCGTGTCGCGAACTCTTCGGCCACGGCGCGTTTTGTTGGACTGCCGCCTATGTCCGGGTGGAATGTCAGATTGTTGCCCAAGCGTGTGACGTGCCACTGGATATGCACGCCGCAGAGGCGCGGGTCCTTCGACCGGAAAAGCGCGGTCACGGTGAGATGCTTGAGTTCTGGAAGGAGCCGTAGACTTCCTTGGTCGTCGGTAACGCTGTTCAAGAACCCCGTGTTCCGGAAGTTTGGCGTTGGGATTCCTTCCGTGATGAGCAGTGCGTCCTTGTCCGCAAAATCCTCCAGTGAGAGGATCGTGCCGAGGTTGTAGTTGCCGATATCGTCATAACCGGCGAGTTTGAGGCGTTTGTCTTTGCTCTTGAGGAACTGGCGCAAGTCATGGAAGCCCGGGTTCGCTTTCTCTGCGAGTCTTAGCGCCATGCCGTGGTCCCATGCGTCGCGGATGCGCCGTTTGGCTATCTCCAGCGAGTCAAGGTACGTGAGTTCGTCCACAAAGTAGACGTCGTCCTGGATGCTCTCGAGCATCCGTTCAAAGCGTGAGGCCTTGTTGCCGTAATACGCGCCTGGCGCGCAGATGTCATGGGTGAGTCCGAAGCGGGTGAGCGCGGTGACTTTCGCAGCGTCCTGGTTGAACCGTTCGAGGAATGCCTCTTCGAGAGATGGGTGTTTGTCCGGTCCCATCCAGGGATGGACACCGTGAAGCAATACGTCGGCGACGGGTACCGGGACCAGTTCCCAGTGCAGTCGCTGAAACTGGGGAATCTCTTTGTCCGGCTCGAGCCAGAGCCGAAATGTTTCGAGCGTATTCATGCGGCCTTTCCTCCTTTCATATTCTGTTCGTCGCCGTTGAGCATCGCTTCAAATGTTGCGATGTCATCGGCGATGGCGCGTTCGGTGTCCTGGACCTTTCGTGAGTTGATGCTTCCGGTGGTCACGAGTTGCTTGACGCGCTGGTACGCAACAAGTTTCGCCAGGTCCGAAGGTTGGTCGAGTAGCTGCTCCACTTCATGGACGTATTCGATGTCCCGGTCGTGGAGGTGCGTGATGCATTTCGTGCTGAGGTTCTCCGGCACGATCTTGGCGGACAACGATGCAAGCAGTTCTTGCGGCACCGTGCCCGGCCGGCGTGCATCGACCTGCAGGGCCGTATATGCGAGCAGGGTGATGTCGCGGTCTTCTGCCATGAGGTCGGTCCATGCCTTGGACAAGGCGAATTCGCCAAGATTGCAGGTCAACAGCAGCTCGGTCTTGCGCATCAAGTCTGGCGTCGTGAACAGTTCGTAGATGAGATTGACCGTACGGAGTTCCGCGCCTTCCTCGAAGTACCGGCTGAGGAGGTCGAAGCAGATTTCCATTTTGTGCACGGCTTCGTCCCTCTTTAGGGACGCGTCGTTGAGACCGACCGGGATGCTGCTCTGCACGACGTAACGGGATGACTGTACGAAGTCCGCCAGCGGAGTTTGGAATACCTCTGCCTTTGCGAGTTCGATGGCGCGGTTGGCTATGAGATTGCGGTGAATGAAGCCGAGCCGGCGGCCATCGAGCGCCACTTCGCCTTTGGTCTCGCGTACGAGCAGGTCACAGAACTTGGCGAGGAATTCCGGCAGGGTACCGAGTTGGTCCCGGAGCCTGAGGAAGTGATTGCCCGCGACGCCAAGCATTGTGCGCAGCTTTGTCGCGACTTCTTGCAGGTTGGATTGCGGTACGGTCCCGGCGGATACACCGTTGGTCCATTCCGAGAGGCTTGGCGCGTCATCGCCGTTGATGTGGGTGGCGACGCGGATACGATCTACTTCGTCCATCTGGAGAATGTCTGGCGGGTAGAGGAAGAAAGCGAAGCGCCCGATGAGCGCGTCGTCCAGCGCTTGAGTCGCGCTGTAGCTGAGCGGGTTCATGGCGCTCCACACCCATTTGACCTGGGTGGGGAAGCCCATGATTTTCCGGCTGCGGATGATCTCCAGCCATTTGCTTTGGAGTTCGGGTACCGCGCGGTTGAGTTCGTCGATGAGGACAAGCTCCTTGTCCCAGATAGTGACGGGGCTCGGGACGTATTCGACGATTCCGTGCTTGAGCTTCTCAACGTTCGGGTAGCCCAGCACGTCTTCAAACATGCATTTGGATGCGTCGTACACGAGGAAGGTACGTCCGAGCGCTTGGGCCACTTTGTTTGCAACGTGCGTTTTGGCGCAACCATGATTTCCGATCAGTAGCAGTGGGTCGCCAGTGAGGAGTGAAGCGAGGACGAGGTTTTCGTCGGCTTCTTTCCATCCGTAGATTCCAAGTTGTTGCAGGATCATGTTCGTGTTCTCCTTTTTTGTTTTCTGCCTTTGGTGGAAACAAAAAAGGGAGATATCCCGATGGGGGACATCTCCCTGATGCAGATCATCTGTGTGTTTTGGGTTTAGGGTTTGAGTTTGCACTCGCGCAGGACGAATTCGGTTCCGTTCTGGGACTTGCCTTCGCGGTCTTCGTCGTTGTGAATGTGGTTTTGTTTGAGCCAGCGGCGTTCCGCCTTTTCCGCGGATTCCTGGGTGAGGTACGCCGTGATGTCCGCAATCACGCCTTGGCATGTTTCTACAGCTACGTAGATGGTCATGGGGCTTACACCTCCTTTTTGTTCGAAAAAGTTAAGGAGGCATCCTGCTGTGTGCAGAAACGCCTCCCGTGCAATGGTTCACGTGTGCTGGTCAGGATGGGTTGGTCATAGCGCAGTCCCAGATGGCGACGCCGGTACCCCAGTCCGAGCGCTGCTCGCGCTTTTTCTGTGTGTGGATACTTTGTGCGTTGAGCCATGCGCGTTCGGCTGCTGCCGCGGCATCTCTTGTCGGGAATGCTTGGACGTCTCGGACGATTCCGTCTTCCATAGGAACGAGCACAAAAACGTTCATGGTGGTTGCTTCCTTTCTATTCGGTGATGTCTTCGAGTTGGACGACGTCGCCTGTTGGCGCGAACTCCGGGCAATCGGTCTTGCCTCCGAAGAGCACGGTGAGTGTTCGTGTGCGTGCCCTGTGGAGTTGTTTGGACAGTTCTTCGCTCAGGCCCGCGTACCCATCGCTCAGGATGACGGCTTTGTCGTAGCCGCGTTCGAGGATGGATGCGGCGATGCAGTTGAAGTCTGTGCCGTAGGTCGTTTGTAGTTTTCCGTTGAGCAGGGTTTGGAAGGGGACTTCGACGACTTTGTTGCTGAAGAGGAAGATACTTTTCAGTTCGTTCTTGAGGCTCTGCAGCAGTCCGATGATTTCGGGGAGGTGTTGGTTCACGCTTCCGGATACATCGAGGTATACCGCTAGTCCGCGTTGTTGGGTCGTGATGGCTTGGGTGTGGTTGTGGAAGTGGAAGGGGACGATGCCTGCGGAGAGCAGGACCAGGTCCCGTTTGGACGGGTTGAGCGGTATCGGTGAAGTGGTCGTTCGGGTCCTCTGGCCGAAGCTCTTGAAGTTGTCTACCTTCTGTTTCGTGGCGAACTTTGCGAGCAGGACTCTCTTGATGGAGAGATGGCTCTTCAAGACTTCCATGAACAGGTCGTAGAGTGCTTCGTTGATTCCGGCGCGTTGGCCTCTGCTCCGTTTGGCCGCTTTCTTGAGGTCTTCGGCAATTTCGCAGAGGATTTCGACCGAGAACTCGTCAAGCGTTCCTGTCCCGTTTTCTTTTCCTGATAGTTTGCCGTGCCCGCCCAGTAACACGATCGCGTTCATTTGGATTGTTGGCGTGAGTATCTTGAGTGTCTGGATAACTTCTCCGGTGCTCAACGTCGTGCCGCTATGGCGGTATGGACCGTAGAACGATTCGTACAGGTCGGCGTAGCGGCTGTCATGCATCTGGCTCCCGGCGCGGAGCAGTCCTTCAATGCCGGAGGGTTTGTAGAAGCGGCGGAAGAGTGCGCCGTTTCCCGATACCTCTGCGAAGACGTAAGTAATCGTCGCGTTGATGACCATGTCCGCACCGATATTCTCCAGTTCGCCTGGCCCGTAGACGAAGTGGCCGAACATCGGATGCATGAGCTCGTGTAAGAGGATGCAGACGAGGTCCTGCTCACTGGACACATGTTTGCTCACAAACTCTGGGTTGATTTGCAGTCTTCCATCTTTGGTGATACAAGCTGTGGGGCAAGCTGTGGTTTCTTCGATATGCGTGATGAAGGACGCGACAAAGCTATCGCGGCCCAGTACCCTGCGCAAGGTTGTGCGCACAAGTTCGAGAGTTATTCTCATGGTTTTGATCCTCCAAATGCGGGACGCCCCGAAGGCGTTGCTGCTTCTGCGGGGCGTCTCGATGTTCGTTCGTTTGGTTCAATGGACTTTGAAAATGACGTTTCCCTTGCCTGCACGGAAGCAATAACGGCACTCATGGCAGGACTTTGCCTGGCCGTGCTGGTGGAGGCAAGGAATGCCGTTTGCGCGCGGATCGATTTCTAGATAGGCGACGCGCCAGCCGGCAGGTGGGTCTGGCATTTCCGGATCTATCGATGCCCAGAGATGCACATTCGGTAGGGCGCGAAGCACTTCGAGCGCGGTTCGCAGCTCTGGGACTACCCAAGAGCGTGTGTATGCCCAGAACTGGGTGTGTGGCCGCCGCTGTGCGATTCTTCGCCACGCATTGACGTATTCCGTTGAATGGAAGTCACCGCTCACATGGATGCGAAGGACGGGTAGGTTCTTTGGAATGTTCCGTAGCATCACGCGTACGAAACGGCGGGTGTGCCAGCTGAGCATGAGGTTGCGGGCGTACGCGAACCGACAGTTTGGGCGTATCCGTTCGAAGCGCGCCGCGTAGCAGTTCTCCCGACACCATTTCGTGGCGCCTGGACAGGTGAACCGCGAGGGCAGGCTGAAGGTGGGTATGGGGCCAACTTTAATGTTCCCACTCCCAATACTGAGTTCGATGTCGATCATCGAGGTTCCTTTCTAAATGGGAAAGGACGGAGCCGCCCGTGAATGGACAGACTCCGCCCTTTGGTTGAGGGTGGTCGTTGTTGGATCAGGTCAGACGGGGCGGTCAGCGAGAACGGTTTGCGTCTCGGATCGCCCGGAGTTCTTCCAGGTCCTCTTCGAAGAGCACCTGCGCGCTTTCGAGTTCCGCGGTCCAGTCGTGACCGTAGACGTCGCACCAATGGTGGAGCCCGATCAGGAGCGATGAGACGTATCCTTCGTGATCGGTCTCGGCAACGTATTCTTTCGGGTTGTACCCATCGCGGGCGGCGCGGGCGAGTATGGCTTCACGCGCAATATCCAGCATCAGGGCGCGGGTCGTCATGGCTTGGTCCTCCTGTTGTTTTTCCAACCCCGTTGTTGGATGGCCTCAATGGTGCGCTGGCGCAACGCCCAGTAGGCACGCGCCAATCGCAGGTTTTCCCGGTCAACGGTCAAGCGGCCTTTGACGTCCGCCCGAAGTTGCACGCTGGGTTGTCCGTGGATTTGCGGCCAGTCGAGGAAGCGGCCGTTCGTTGCGCAACAGCCGTAGCCTGGCTGCTGGTTTGCGGGCGCGATGTCTCCGACTATGGGGACCTTGGCGGCGATTGCCTTTACTAACGTGCCCACAATGTTGGCGCACGCGTTGTGGTATGCCAGTCTGCGGCAGCCGATATAGTTGCTCTCGTTATCGGCATCGGGTTTTCCATAAGCCTCCTCAATGGTTGCGACATCGTCTTGTGCCACGAGAAAAACGATTGATGCCGTGTCACTCATGGCGTGTCTCCTCCACGGACCATGTGTCTGGGTCAAGATCGTGCGAGTATTCCTGGTGTTCAATGTCTATTGCTGTTGCGTCGCGCTCACTGACGAGTGTCTTTGCCTGTTCTGGGTCGGCCGCAATGACCGAGTAGTAGCGGACGTGTACTTCACGGACGCCCACGCAGAATTTCTTCTTCATGTTCCCTTCTCCTTTTCCCGGCGTTCGGGATAGTCCTTGTAGTATTCCTTCTTGATGGCGTCGCTGAATTCTTCGCGGAGTGCGTCCACTTCGAGAGAGGGTTGGAAGATGACGAAGCTTTCGCCATCGTCGAGGTGGATTTCCGTTGAGACGGTCCAGACCTCATTCGTGAAGGTTACGTCCACAACGGTTTTTCCTTTGAGCATCCGTTTAATTTCTTTGAGATGCTTCTTCCCGTCCTTCGATCGCATGAAGCGCGCGATGTCTGCCATGTTGCATACGTCACCCATCGATCAATCCTCCTTTCCAAGTGCTTGTCGTAATGCTGGGGCGATCTCCTCGAAATCGAGCCACGAACCGTTGATGGAGATGCCTTTCCCGGAGTTAAGAAGGTCCTCGTATAGGTTGCGTTCGTCCTCCGTGGCCTCCTCCGCTGCCTTGGCAAGCAGCGCCAGTGGCATGGTGGGGACCTCGTGCTCGTTGCAGTGGTCCGTGTAGCTTCGGAAGTGGTCGTCACTGATGCGCCATCCCCAGCCTTTTTCGCCGTCGTCGCCCTCGAACTTCGTCCGGCTTAGATACGCTCTGTTGCTCATGTCTTGTTCCTTACTTTGTTTGGGATTCCTGGCTTGTGCTCATGGAACTTGTAGAAGACGCTGCCGAACTGGTCGAACAGCGTGCCGACCGACAACTCGTCTTCTATGAAGTGATAACTCTCGCCGTTGTCCAGATGCAGGGTCGTTGCGATTCCATCTTCGGTGGCCGAAAAGGCCACTTTGCGAATGGTGCGTTTTTCGAGATGGGCGCGGATGCCTTTCAGTAACGCCCGCCCCTCGAGTGACTGCATGAATCGTTTAATGTCCCTCATGCTTAGATTTCCTTTCTGGGGTAGGTGCGGACGGTTTCTCCGTCCACGGTGATGCGGGTGGTGTCGTGGTACCGGTCCATCCACGCCTCGAATTTATCCAGAACGGTCGGAAGCGTGGATGCGGTGTAGTCCAGGGTGAGGCAGCTTCGTGGATATTTTGCGTCGTGTTGCTGGAAGAAGCCTCCGGTGAACTCTTTGTCTCCGAAATGTTCGAGCGTGAACTTCGCTCGCCATACAAAGATGGAGTCCGGCCCGGCGTAGGGATATTCGCCGTGGACGAGTTCGTATAGATGCCGTGCGCGTTCGAGCATCGCCTGAGGTTCACGGCTGTTCTGCGCCCAGCCGATGTACGCACACGAGCCGCGGCCGAATGCTTTGCTGCGTCTGCCGCAGACACATTGCCAAACGTAGGGATGGCTGTCTGCCCAGGCGATCACCTTGGCGAGACGTTCGTCCTCGGTCTGGATGTACGGGACTTCTTCGGATGTGTAGATACGATGTGCCGTGGTTTGTTCGTTGGTCTTCATGGTTTCACCTCATGTTTTTTCTTCGCTTGTTTCCATTTGCTGTGATCGGAAAGGAACTTGTTCGTTAGTCGGTCAGTACTCGTCGGGTAGGAGGAAGGTCGTGACGAGGCGTCTGCCGCTGTCGTCGATTGCGGCGTCGGTAATGATCCAGAGCTTTGTTTCGTCGCTGAGCAGATAGCTGCTCAGGATGCGCCCTCCGGTTTGTAGGGCTTCCTGGTTGGCTTGTTTGTCTCCTTCGGTGAGGATTCCCCAGTCGCCGGTGGCGTGGCGTTTGAGGTATTCCAGGCCGGTGGTGTTGTTGTGGGTGAGGGCGTCGAGCGCGCCTGGGGTGGCGACAATCTGACCCAGGTGAAACAGTGGTTGAAGTTGTTGCGTGTTCATAAAATCTCCTTTGAATGTTTGTGGCCCGGTTAGACGCATTTCGCCTGCCGGGCTGTTCTGGATTCGGGAACTCGCTACGATGGTCGAGCAGTCTTGAAAGGCGCGCTTAGGTGCGATCTTGGTTGGAGCGCTGCGGATGGTCTTGATTCAGGTGTCGTTGCTTTGTCTGTCTACATGCGCGGATGAATTTGCTGCACCACAATCCGGCTGGACGCGCATTCCGACTAACGCGTATGTGCATTGAATGCGCCGCCCACAGGCGTATCGACGTTCTACGCTGATGCGCCCACGTACCGGGATGGCTTCTATCTGGGCGACGCGCGGTGCGCCACAAATTGGACAGGTTTGCGAGTGACTTGTGGCATTGTTCATGGTTTACCTCCTTCGTCGTGGATCGGCAGGGCATGGTTATCCCTGACCGGGACGCTTGTTGTTGATTCGGTGAATGTATTGAGGCGGGGAATTGCAGCGCGTTTAGTCCTACAACGCTACTTTGCATGGTAGCACTTTGTGATTTTGGAGAGGAAGA
>CALEZK010000239.1 GCA_937928585.1 uncultured bacterium
TAAACTCATCGCAATGCGCGATCTTACTTACGCGAACCACGTCTTCCCGAGTTGCGCCCGGTTTCGAGAAACGAATGTTATCGGCGACCGATCCGTCGAAAAGGAAATTGTCCTGCATGACGATGCCGATGTGGCGCCGATAGTCCATAAGGCGTGTTTCGGCGAGGTTTTGTCCATCGATAAGGATGCGTCCCTTGTTGGGATGATTGAAGGCCATGGCCAGGGAGATTAGCGTGCTCTTGCCGGAGCCGCTGGAACCGACCAATGCCGTGGTGGTGCCTGCTGGCGCATGGAATGACACCCCTTTAAGGACGGGCGTGTCGGGTTCGTACTCGAACCAGACATCCTCGAAAGTGACTTCGCCTTGAATCCCGCCCATGGGCAGTTTGTTGGCGTCTTCCTGATCCTCCGTGGGCGTGGACATGATTTCGTGAATGCGGTCCAAGCCTGCGAACGCTTCGCTGATCTGCGTGACGATTGAGGAAATCTGCACGACTGGCGCGGCAACGAGCCCAGTGAAGAAGATGTACATGACGAAATCGCCGAGGGTCATGTGACCGGTCAATAGCGAATTCCCGCCGACGAGAATCATGATCACGCCGATGACGCCGACGAGGGCTGTCGCAACGGCGGTCGTGCTGGAGACGCCGGTCATGGTGCTTGCGATGTTACGCAGCAAGCGATGGACGCCCTGGGTGAAGACGAGTTGTTCGCGTTTTTCCGCGGTGTAGGCCTTCACGATTCTAATGCCGCCGAGTGATTCCGACAGGCGTCCTGTAATTTCTGCCGAGATCTCGCCACGCTTACGGAAGGCCGGGCGAAGTCGTTTGAATGTGGTGGAAGTGAAAATGCCGAAACCCACCAGGGTGATGAGCGTGAGTGAAGTCAGTTTCCAGTTGAGCCAGAAGAGCACACCAAGCGCGACGCTTGCCGTGAGCAATCCGCCGATCAAGAGGACGATACCGGTGCCGACGAGATTTCGAATGCCTTCGGCGTCGGTCATGATGCGGGAAATGAGTTCGCCCGACTTTGTCTTGTCGAAATAGCGAATCGGAAGACGCGTGATGTGTGCCTGGACACGGCGCCGCATATCGGTGATGGCTTTCTGGCCGGCGACGCCGACGACGACGGACAACGTGAATGACGATACCGCCTGAATCAGGGTTGCGACACCGGCAGCAGCGGCAACGGGAACGAGCAAATCTGCGCGCTTGTTTCCCACGATCTCGTCTATCACAAACTTTGAAGAAATCGGCAGAACGAATCCGGACGCGCGATTGATGACCATGAGCGTGGCGCCGAACGCGAGCCGCCGCCAATGCTCCGCGAGGAGCGTCTGTGCGTCGCGCCATACACTGGCGAGTTTCAGGGGGGACTTGGCTTTAGAGTGTGCCATTAGGACAGTTTTCCTTCCCTCACAATACGCCCGGCATCCCAATTGTATTCCCCAATGGGACTGCGGGCGCGGTTGCGATTATCGCACAGTTGTGGGACACTGATCTTGGTTGGAGTATGCGAAGCAATACAGTGGAGTTTCGGCGACCATGAGTCCGCAAACCGAACAATTGATCCAGGACTTGCTCCGGCTACCACGTGAATTGAGAGGGTTGTTGGCGGAATGCCTTTTGGAAAGTCTCGACGAAATAGATCGGAACGACGTTGAAGCCTTGTGGCGAGAGGAAGTTCGACAACGTTTGGCGGAAATTGATACCGGCAATGTGCAATGGGTCACCGACGAGGATGTGTTCCGAGATCTTCGGGATAAATATGAGTGAGAAAGGTCGAGTTTGCTCGTCGCGCCAAAATTGGAGTTCGAGCAAGCCGCGGCCCACTATGGCAAAGTCTCAAATGGACTTGCAATTCGCTTTATTGAAGCTGTGCACGAACTTCTGGCGAAGGTATTGGAATCACCGGAGCGATGGCCTGTTTTCGAGTTAGATACACGACGAGCACTTCTGTCGATCTTTCCTTACAGTATAATCTATAGGCACGATGACTCAGTTTTAAGGGTAATGGCGATCATGCATCAACGACGGCGGCCGGGCTATTGGGAGAGGCGCCAGTAAATTGGCGGTAACTTGAGCGAGATGAAAAAAGAAGAATCCCACAATTACTCCCGGCGACAGATGCTTCGGCATTGCGCAAATGGGTTCGGCATGCTTGGACTTGCCGGCATTCTCGGGCAGGAGGGCCTTGCGCAGGTGTTGGCGCCGGCTTCGAGTCCCCTGTCGGTTCGGGCGCCGCACTTTGCGCCGCGCGCGAAGAACATCATATTCCTGTTCATGTCGGGTGGGCCATCACACGTTGATTTGTTCGATCCGAAGCCTAGGCTCACGCGCGACAATGGTCAACCGTTGCCTTTCGAGAAGCCCAAGCTTGAACGGACGAAAACGGGAAACCTGCTTGGCTCTCCCTGGTCGTTCAAGAAGTATGGCCATGGCGGTATTGATATTTCCGAACTGTTTCCGCATTTGGCTACGTGCGCGGACGATCTATGCGTTGTTAAGTCAATGTACGCGGACAATATCAACCACAACGGCGCTTGCCTCCAGATGAATACGGGAGAGCAGGCGTTTTCGCGCCCGAGCATTGGGTCGTGGCTGACGTATGGTCTGGGCAGCGAGAACCAGAATCTTCCTGGATTTGTCGTGCTGAGCCCGGCGCAGCCCGCGCAGGGCGCGCCATTGTGGAGTTCGAGCTTTCTGCCTGCGGCGTATCAGGGCACTCTGGTGTCCAACCTTGATGATCCGATCGCGAACCTTTCTGCCGGGAATGTTACGGCGCAACAACAGCGCGCGCAGCTTGATGCACTTAAGAAACTAAATGAACTACACGCTTCATCGCGCGAGGATGATTCAAGGCTGAGCGCGCGCATCGCGTCTTTCGAGCTTGCGTTTCGCATGCAGACTGAAGCGCCCGAGGCGTTCGACGTCAAGGGCGAAACCCCGGCGACACGCGCGCTGTATGGGCTTGACGATCCCGTGACGGAGATCTTCGGCAAGCAATGCCTGTTGGCGCGGCGACTGGTGGAACGGGGCGTGCGATGCGTGCAGGTGTATCACACAGCTACATCGAAGCGAACGAGTTGCCAGTTGTGGGACCAGCATGGCGCGCTGCGCGAGGAGTTGCCAAACAATTGCGTGGCAACGGACAAGCCCATCGCGGCGCTGCTGAAAGATTTGAAGTCCCGCGGCTTGCTGAACGATACGATAGTGCTTTGGGGGGGAGAGTTCGGCCGCACGCCGACGGCGGAGGGCACGAACGGGCGCGAGCATCATCCCTTTGGATTTACCATGTGGCTGGCGGGCGGCGGCGTGAAGGGCGGGCTTGCCTACGGTCAGACCGACGAGTTTGGATGGCATTCAGTGGACAAGCGTGTCCACGTGCATGATTTGCACGCGACTATTCTGCATTTGATGGGCATTAACCACGAGCAACTTACGTACCGCTATTCCGGGCGGGACTACCGTCTCACGGATGTTTTTGGAAATGTCGTCCAGGACATTATCGCTTAGCTTTTGCGTGTTGCAGCATGAAGTACTGAATGGCGACCGCGCTTAGCACCAACACCGGCGCGTAGAGATAGGGCGTCACCACGCCAAACCGTTGCGCGAAGTAGCCGCAAATCAGGCTTCCAAAGAACCCGCCGAATCCAACTGCAGCTTCATTGATAGCGGCGCGACCGTGTTTGCGCGCGGGATTCGCGAGGCTGTAATAGATGGCGCTGAAGAAGGCCAATCCAAGGAAGGCGCCCACCAAGGCGCAGCACAGGCACATCAAAATGAGACTGTGCGTCCACCCAAGCAGGAACATCGCGGCGGCGGAGAACACCTGCATCCAAAAAAGGAATACGAACCGATGTCGCCACCAATCCGTGCGGCCAAGAAGCAAAAACATCAGCGCTGTTGAGATGGAAAACGAGAATGCGAGGAACGAGTAGCAAGTTGCCGGCGCCGCGGAGAGCGAGCTTGGAAGCGAGATCGAGCCTGCAAGAACGAGTTCACCGGAAGCAAGAAGGTCGTCAATACGCTTGGGGTAGACGAAACGAATCCCCCCGGCAAGCAGGTTAGCTATGAAGGTCGCGCACCAACCGGTGAGCAGAAAAGTTTCGCTGGCGCTGTCGTGATCGGCACGGGCGAGCAACAGCTCTTCCGTAGGTTCAGTGAAATGCGCTGATTCGTGCGGCATGGAGCGCACCAACGCAAGCGCCAAGGCGGCGATAGCCAGCAAGGCGTAGAAGGGATAGAAATAATTCACGTCGTATAGCGGTCCAGCCAGTAGCGGACTCAGGGAAAACCCGAAACTCCACGCAATGTTGAACCAGCTCATCGTGCGGGCGCGGCGACCTGGGTCTGATTCGGCCCCTACCCAGGAATGGAGCGCGGGCCAAACGAGGGCTAGCGCCGCCGAGGCGATGCTTGAAACGGCCAGGCAAATTCGCCAATCCGAGAAGTACGGCATGGAAGCGCAAAAGATTGCATACACCACGATTCCGCCGACTGCGATTGTGAGGCCGTTCTTCGCACGGGACACAAACCCCGCGGAGACTAGGGCGGTTCCGGCGTAGGCAGCGGCCTGGACCGCGCCAAACATGCCGCTTGTCTGCTCCGTGCCGCCAAGCTGTTTCAGCACAAAAAACGGCGTAACCGTCATACCCACCATGATGGCGAAATCGAGCGTGAATGCCGCGAGGCAGATGCGTACGTGTGGAGTGAACATAGGCGCGAGAGTGTATGGTTATATCCCGGCGGTTTCAATGCGGTTGATTTTGCCGACGGCTACCCGCACTATGGCGCTCCACACACTTGGAGGTCGTCATGCTGCTTGCCTATGTAGGACTGCTCTTTTTTGCAACGGACATGCCGATAGGGCCGACCCCGGAGCCGGTGAAGGCACCGCATTTTCCTGACCGGGTCCACGCAATGATTTGGCGAAACTGGAATCTTGTGCCTGCGGAAGACATGGCACGCGTGCTTGGGACCAGCGAAGAAAATGTCGTGAATACGGGCAAGGCGATGGGGTTGCCGGAACAAAGCGCGATTACCTCAGACCTCCGGCAGCGCTCGTACATTACCGTGATTCGGCGTAACTGGCATTTGCTGCCTTATGAACAGATGCTGGATTTGCTTGGATGGCCAGAAGAAGAGCTGGCATTTACCTTGCGAGAAGACGATTTTCTCTGGATTAAGCTGGGCTCCTTGAAGCCGAAGTGCGAGCCGCTTCGTTGGGCCGAGCCGGACGACGCGACGCGCGCGCGCCAGAACGAAATTGCGGAAATCACGAGGGAGTACTTCCCGAAAGGCGCGGGCGTTGCCGAGGAACCGCTTTTTGGCTTTGTGGGGGAGTTGTCCGCGCCTTTTGACGCAGTGCCCGGTGACTTTGCGTTGAGCAAGTCGTCTCCGCGCTACTGCTATTCCTACTTTGCGCTCTACGGCGACGCATTCATCGATGGCGCGCCGGATCCGTTTCCTGACGGCTACCTTGCGCGTTTGTCAGCCTCTGGTGTGAACGCGGTGTGGTTGCAGGGAGTGCTATACAAGCTTGCGCCATTCCCGTGGAATCCCGGGTTGAGCGAAGGCTACGAAGAACGACTCAAGAATTTGAACAAGCTTGTGGAACGCGTGAAATCGCATGGGATGGGCGTTTACTTGTACATGAACGAACCCCGATCGATGCCGCTTTCGTTTTACGACTCACATCCAGAGTTAAAGGGCGCAGTTGAGAATTACATCGCGGCTCTATGCAGCAGCGATCCGGGCGTTCAGCAGTATATGGCGAGTTCGATTGCGCTGATCTGTGAGGCTGCTCCAAACCTTGCTGGATTTTTTACGATTAGCGCATCAGAAAACCTGACAAATTGTTGGTCGCACGGCAACGGCGCAGCATGTGTGCGTTGTTCCAAACGTAAGCCCGCCGACGTGATCGCCGAAGTGAATGCTTTGATTCAAAGCGGAATCGAGATGGCGGATGGCGGTCAAAAACTGATCGCGTGGGACTGGGGCTGGGCTGACGACTGGGCAGAAGCGGCGATTCGGCGGCTGCACCCGCAAGTGGCTCATATGAGCGTGAGCGAGTGGAGCATACCGATTCAACGGGGCGGTGTGGACAGCATGGTGGGCGAGTATTCGATTTCGACTGTGGGGCCTGGGCCGCGGGCAACAAAACATTGGGAGATTGCAAAGACACGTCCGCGACCGCTCAAGACATTGGCAAAGATTCAAGCAAACACGACGTGGGAGTGTGGGGCCATGCCCTACATACCCGCGGTGCAGAATGTCGCGAAGCACGTGTCGAACCTTCGCGAGAGGGATGTCGATGGCGTCATGTTCGGTTGGACGCTTGGGGGGGATCCGTCTCCGAATCTGGAAGTTGCCGGCAAACTGGTCGGAGACCGCGACCTTACAATCGATGCGGCGATGCGGCAAGTCGCCTCGCGCCGCTACGGCGCGGAAAATGCGGACGCGGTTGTCGCCGCATGGGTGCGCTGCAGCGAAGGGTTCAGCGAGTTTCCCTACAACATCGGCGTGGTATATAGCGGGCCTCAGCAGATGGGGCCGTCGAATTTGCTCTGGGGTGAGTCCACGGGATACACGGCTACGATGGTGTGTTATCCGTACGATCATCTTGATGGATGGCGGTCCGTTTTTCCGCCGGACGTTTTCGTTTCACAGTTCCGAAAAGTTGCGGACGGCTTCGACGACGGAGTGAAAATTCTCACCGGACTGATGGCGAACACGCCTGAGCAATTTCGGGCAGGGTTGCAGCAGGAAATCCATGTGATGGATGCATGCGCGATTCACTATCGAAGCTGCGCCAATCAGTCGCGCTTCGTGGATCTTCGCAACCAATTCGCGAAGGCTGAGACAGGAGCACGGCCGGCTATGATTGACGAGATGGAGTCACTGTTGAAGGGTGAACTTAATTTGGCGGTGCGGCTGCATGACATTCAGACGAGAGAATCGACCATTGGATACGAGGCGTCGAACCATTATTTCTATGTGCCGATAGACCTGGCGGAAAAGGTGATCAACTGCGCTGATCTGTTAAACCGCTGGATTCCCGAGCTCCGAGCTAAGCTCGCGCAATAACACTTGCGCTTTCGACAGATTAGTTCGCTGGCTTGATATCGAGGATAAAAGCAATAAGATTGGCCATATCTTCGACGCTGAGGCCGTCTTCGAGTCCGTCCGGCATTGGCGATCGGGAAGTGGACTCCATCGTTTCAATTTCACTCCGAAGCAGTTCCGTCTCGATGCCATTCGCGCTAATCAATGTAACGCTATTGCCGGACTCCTTGGCGACGATTCCATTTATCGTTCTGAGGTCAGTAGTTTCCACACGAAAGTCGAAGTACTTCGTCTCCACGGCGCGGTTCGGATCCAGAATGGATACCAGCAGGGATTGCGGGGAGCGGTCCGTAATCGCGCCGAGATCCGGGCCGACCGCGTGGCCATCTTCGCCCATTTTATGGCACGACGCGCATCGCTCGCGGAAGATGTGTCTGCCACGGAGAAACTGGCCTGGCGTAGTTGCCGCGGCGGCGAATTGATCGAGCACAGCCTGCCGGTCTGCATTTATGACACTCGCCATAAGTTTCTCGGCGCGCGCGCGAATCTCAGGATCTTCACTGTTAAGCAGGCGCTGGCGCTGATCCGCATCGAGTTCGCGCACGCTTGGCACGCCGTTTTCGAGCGCGGCGAGCAAGGTATTAATCCACGTGCCGCGCTTAAGAAGATTATCCATGGCACTATTTCGCAACTCTTGTTGCATGGCCGGCCACGCGGCGATCACTGCACTGGGCACCCGCGCATCGCCGGTTGATATTAAACGATCCAGCGCGACCGGGGAGGCCGAACCCGGAGTTGCAATGAGCATTGCGAGCGTCGCAACGTCGTTTTCAAAGTGCTCCGCTTCGCGGGCGAGCAAAGATACGGCTGAGGCGCGAAGCGCGTCATCCGTCTCGCTCCTGGCGACGTTGCGTGCGCGATCAAGAATTTCAGAGATACGCTGCCGCGTTTGCCCGGCGAGATCGTCGCTGCCAAGCGAATCCAGGGACGCGCCTTTAGTTTGCATGGCATCGAGAAACTTTGCGAGCCGCGCGAAAGTGGAAGAATCGTTCGATTCGCTACCCTGTTTGGTCGATTCAACAGCCAGCGCCAGCAAAGTCTTCTGATCATTGGCAGCCATCGCGATTCCAACAATCGCAGGGTACACCTGATCGCGCGCGGGAGTCTCCGCACCGGTGTTGGACCAATTCACCAAAGCGGGAACCAGCGCATTGACATTCGACGCATTTAACGAACTCAGAAGGGCCATGCCGGCGTAGGGGTCGTTTCCGTCCGCTCCGATTATCTTCGAGAAGGCGGTGACTGCCTCATTCGACGCGAGTTGTGGCAGCGCGTAGATGACTTCCTTTCGTACAAATGCGTTCTCATCGGTTGAAAGCGCGATGATTCGCGAAATGATTTCCGGCGTTTCCATTGCACTCGTCGCCGCAATGCGGACTGCGTGTTGGCGAACTCCGGGCGAGAGGTCGTTGAGTCCAGTCAGTAGATCTTGCGCGGTAATCGCGCTCAGGCCGTCGAGCGCGCACAGCGCGTGCAGTCGTGCCTGCGCAGTATGTGCGTTGCGCAGGAGTGCCGCGAGCAAAGGAATTGCAGAGACATCCGCGCGTTCAATCAACAATTGGTGCGCCATGTCGCGGAGTGCGCCGTTGGGGCTTTCCAGCGCGGCGACGAGCTCAGCGGGCGTCGCGTTGGCAAGCATGGGTACGGCGCGCGCGCTTTCGTGAACGGGAAGAATGCGATAGATTCTGCCGCGATCATCGCCCGCGCGTAGGTTTAGCGTGGCCTGTGTCTCCTTTGAAATGTACTCCGGATGTTCGATGACTTCGCGATACATATCAACGACATACATTGCGCCGTCTGGACCGGTTCGCACCATAACGGGCCGAAACCAATTGTCAGTTGACGATAGAAACTCTGATTGCTCTTCGCCGGGCGCACGCTTCGCGGTAAAAGTGAAGCCGCTTGGTGCCAACGCTGACCGCAACACGAGATTATGGACCGGTTCGCAGACAAACACATCGCCTTCGTATGCGCTGCCGAGCAAGACATCGCGGTAGATTTCGAGTCCGCAGGTGGAGGTCGACCGGTTTACGTGTTCAAAATCATTGAAGCGCGTCAGCGTTCTGCTGCTGGGATAGAGTTGGGCTTGTTCGACGATGTACTCGCGCGGATTGCCGGGGGAAAAGTGGGGGTTCCTGCGCATGGGAGCATCATCAATTGCGAAATGCCAGACGGGCAGCCAGTTTGCGCAACCGAAGCGGCTGCCCCAATCGTCGAATGCGATTCCGAACTGCGTTTGGCCGCTTTCCGGGTCGATAACACCGGTGTCCGGATTGATCCGAAAATCTCGACCCGATATGTCTACTATTTCGCCCGATTTCTCGCTGACGATTGCGCCATTGCCGTCTCCGTTTGCGCCGTGCAGCCAGTTGTCCAAACCCCAACGCAGTCCGTTTACGCGATGCTGTTGGTTTACTTCGCCGAATCCGGTGAACAGCGTTCTGATTTCGTCTGCTTCGCCATCGCCGTTGGTATCGCGCGCGAAGAAGACGAGCGGAGCGGCGGTGACGATGACGCCATCGCGCCATGGGAAAACGCCGGTGGCGTAGGAAAGTTTGTCGAGAAACAGGGTGGCTTTTTCGTAGTGACCGTCGGCATTGAGGTCTTCGAGGTATTTTATGCGGCTGCCGGGTTTCCCTTCGCCATCGAGGCCGAGGGGATAGTCGCGCATCTCAACGACCCACAGTTTGCCATCCGCGCCCCAGGATATTGCGACTGGGTCCTGAACTTGAGGTTCACTTGCGACCAATTGGGCTCTCAACCCCGGATGCATTCGCAGGGAACTCAAGCCCCGCTGCGGCGATTTAGGTTCCGGTTTACTGTCAGCCAACAAATCGTCGAAAGATCGACGGTCAACCAAGTCTGGCAGCTTGTCGGTGTGCTCGTTTTGAAACCAGAGATGACGCGAGTGAAACCAGGCGCCATTGTTTTCGCCATTGACTGTAATCGCGGGAATGCCTTGACCGGGATTTGTGGCGTCGCGTTGCGCCTGGGTGACCGTTTGGTTCCAGCCTTCATCCAATGAACCGAAGAGGTGGACTCCGTACCGTTGCTCATTCGAAACGACCAGGTCCAGGTCGCCATCATCATCAAGATCGACAAATCGTAAACCGGCATCTCGGCCTTCCAGATCGGTGGCGATGGCGTCGTCGGGACAATCAAAGGCTGCGGGTTTCCAACGTTTTCCGGAGGAAGCGCGGACAAACACCGAGCGAACTGATTAATTCAGTACGAGTAACTCAGATATGC
>CALEZK010000240.1 GCA_937928585.1 uncultured bacterium
AAATCGAGAGTCGCGCCGAGAGTCACCCCGGCAGCGGCGGTGGCGATCCACGTGAGGGGCGTCGTAATGATCCGATCGCCAGGCTTGATGCCCGCGCCGATCAGTGCGAGAAAGAGGGCGGCGGTACCATTGGAGCAGGCACGGGCGTGCGCCACACCGCAGTCGGCGGCAAACTCGCGCTCAAAAGCCTGACATTCGGGTCCGCTAGTGGTCGCGTTTTTTCGAAGGATATCGACAATCGCACGCTCTTCATCCGCACCGTAAATCGCGCCGAATTTGCTCTCGAGATCGAATCGGATGGAATTCATTCAGTAAGCGCCCTTGGCTGATGCGAGTACGAGCTCAAGGCCTTCATCAAGACCCGGCAACTGCGTTTGAAGGATGGATTTGGCCTTTTGATTGTCGAGAGAGACATCCCGCGGTCGCGGAGCACGTCCAGGGATACCGCTCGGGTCGTGGGACACGACGTTTTCGGCAGGCAAGCCGAGGCGGGTGGCGATGCGGCGCATCATGTCCAACCGGTTCAATCTTTCGCTTCCGCCGAGGTGGAGTGTGCCACGAAAACTGTGCCCGGCAAGTTCGGCCAATGCGCGCCCCAGCGAAATCACGTCAATGGGAGTTCGCACTTCGGTTTCCGGCGTGGTTACTTGTTTGCCTTCACGAAGCGTCTTCGCCATCCGAGAAACGAAGGAGTTTCCTTCACCCCATACTGGCAGTCCCATGACAAGTGCCACTCGGGCGATGGCGTAGTTCCCGTCAAAGTCGCGAATGGAGCGTTCCGCGCGCACTTTAGTGTCCGCATAGAAATTAATTGGTCTGGGCACATCGTCTTCGACGTACATGCCGCGCTCGCCATCGAAAACCGTATCGGTGGAAAGGAAGACGAAGCGGATATCGTGGTCCCAGCAGAGTTCGGCGAGGTCATGCGCGTAGGTGTAGTTCACGCGCGTAGCCAACTCGCGGTTTGCCTCGCAAAAATCGATATCTGCAATTGCCGCGGTGTGTATGACCGCAGCGGGATCGACGTCGTGGGAGACCTCGTGAAAAGCGTCCAAATCAAAAGGATCGAAGGAATGCCAGGTAAGTCCTTCGCGTTCCAAAGGCGCGGCCCCACGGGATGCCGCGTGCACTTCCCATTCGCCCAGCGCCGCCTCGATTATGGAACCCGCTACAAACCCGTTCGCTCCCGTGATCAACAACCGCTTCGCCATTCGTACCTCCTGTGATACTGCTCACACGAGTATACGGGCATGCGCTGGTGGAATGCGATTCGCAGACGGGAAATGATGAGTAGCGACCGTTACGGTCAGTACTTCGGCTTCTCTTCCACTGGTTGCGGGGCTGGTGCCGGTTCCGATTCCGCCGCAGGGGTGCCTGTGGATTTGGCTTTGGTCAATGGTTCCCATTCCTGTAAATGGAGGCCTACCGCCTTCAGACCTTCTACCTCGCCCGTAGCGATGCGCCGGTCAATTTCTTCAAACGAGACGGGCTGGTTGTCCTGGGTGTAGAAATATGCGCCACCTTGGTTGCGCATGCTGCGCAAGGCCTCGACGTCCGCTGCGCGAATGGCTTTCTCTTCTTCGGTTTCGGGTTTCACGGTTGGCGTTGCGGGGGGCTTGGGTTTTGCAGCTTGTTTGGTGGGGGCAGGCTCGGTTGCATCACCCTCGCCACTATCCACGGGTTTCGAACGCTGAGCGGAAGGCATCAACTCCTTCTGCAGACGAAGATCCTTCTGACCGACCGATTGCGATTTGCCGCTTTTATCCTTGACCGTAAACTCGCCGTTTCGACCGACAATATCCACCGCGCCGCTCGTATCATCCGCCGCGGCCGGCAACAGTGCGAGTGCAACAACGAGTGCTGCCCATAGCGTCTCGCGCATGTTTGGGTCTCCTTGTTTACGGTCGTCCAACTGCTATTATAGCATGACGCAGACTTGGGAAAGGGGCCGGTGTTGGCGACAGGTGCGGCAACAAATGCGAAGGCGGCGTTTCGGGACGACTACGCGCGGTTTGTAACGGTGGCGCGCGAGGGCACGGCCGCAGTTTCCGAAATGACCGTTCAAGCGTTGTGGTACGACCAGGAGTTCTCCTCCGATTCTCTGGTTTCAACGGAAGGGCAGGCGCTCCGGGTGCTGTCGCCGGGGTGGTGGAATCGGTCCGAAGGCCCGGATTTTCGCGGAGCGCAGATTCAATTCGGCGACGCCGTTCGATCCGGCGATGTTGAAATCCATTTGGATCATGCCGCGTGGCGGCAGCACGGCCACCATCTTGACCCGCGGTATGATCAGGTGATGCTCGTTGTTGTGCTGGACGCCA
>CALEZK010000241.1 GCA_937928585.1 uncultured bacterium
GCGCGAACCCATGCTGGAAGTGCTGGAATACATGACACGAGAGAATCCGGATTCAATTTGGTTTGACGATCGCGCCACTCCCGAGCGCGAAGACCGCAACGCGATAATTCAGCGCGCTTTTGTAACAGCATCCGCGCAGTTGAAGACGGATATCGGCGAAGACCTCACGAAATACGCGTGGCGCAACTTTAACGTGCTGCGCATCGACGGCCTTTTGCCTTTGCCGATTCCCGGGGTGGAACGCGACGGCGGGCCGGTCGTTGGCGATTCATTCACCGTCAACCCCGGCGGCGATGGTGGCGGCGTCGGTGGTGGCGCGAGCTGGCGCATGATCGTGGACTTTGGCGATCTGACAACGAGCGTCGGGACCTACCCCGGTGGGCAGAGTGAAGATCTGCAAAGCCCGCATTACGCCGATCAAATGGCGTTGTGGGCCTCTGGAACATACGCTCCGCTGCGCATGGTAAGTGATATCGCCGCGTTGCCCGCGGAAAGCGTCAAGCGATCGATGACGTTGAGGCCGTAACGGTCACTCGTCGATAACGACGTTTTCAAGCGGCTCGACATTCTTGCGCGTGATATTCGCGACACCGCAGGGTCTTGCCCAGCGCACCGCGTTATAGATTACGCGCAGTATCTGCTCGTTGTGGTAGATGGGAAAAGTCTCGTGTCCCGGTCGGAAATAGAAGATCTTTCCGCGACCGCGATGCCAGCAGCAGCCGCTGCGGAAGACTTCGCCCCCCTGGAACCAACTGATGAACACTTGTTGATCGGGCTGGGGAATGTCGAAGTGCTCGCCGTACATCTCGACGTGCGGCAGCTCGATGTACTCGGGCAGTCCATCCGCAATTGGGTGCCCGGGATCGACGACCCAGATGCGTTCGCGCTCGCCAATTTCGCGCCATTTCAAATCGCAGGATGTGCCCATCAGTTTCCGAAACAACTTCGAGTGATGTCCGGAATGCAATACAATCAACCCCATCCCTTCAAGCACCCGCTGATGCACGCGTTCGACGTTTTCGTCGAGCACCTCCTTGTGCGCCGTGTGCCCCCACCATGTCATGACGTCGGTATTCGCCAGTATCTCTTCCGTTAGTCCCTGCTCGGGATTGTGCAGTTCGGAGATGTGCACCGATGCTATATCGTCCTGGCGCTCCAGATACTGGGCAATTGGCGCGCCCATGCCATCGGGGTAGATGGCGCGCACTTCCGCGCTCTTGCGCTCGTGAACACCTTCGTTCCACACGGTTACGCGGATACCTGGCATGATTCTGCTCCTGTCGAAAAGAAATGCGCACTTGGAATTGCATATACTGCTTACGGGCACAGCGGCAAATCAAGAATGTTCACGCCGCGCATCTGAAAGGGCAACTCATGAACCGGGCGCTTTCGCTTCTTATGGTTACGTTCACGGTTTCGAGCGCATTCGCGCAGGACACGTCGCGCTGGCTCGATCCCAGATGCACACCTCTCGAAATCTCGAAGAACGGCCCATTTATACAGGAAGCGGACGGCACGCTACTGGCGGTATTTGAGAAGAAACTTCAGCGCAGCACGGACGGAGGAAAGACGTGGGCCGTTGCAAGTCCTGAGATTGCGCCTGGGGTAAACCTTGAGCATGTTGGTCATGTCGGTCAGATCATGCGGACAACCAGCGGCACAATTGTGGTCACTTATCTGAACTTTGACGGATACAAGTTCGAATGGGACGACGAGAAGAATGAACCGAAACCGACCTGTAAACTCGAACTGCGCGCCATTCGAAGCACTGACAACGGCAAGACGTGGGTTGACGAGCAACTGCTGTTGCCCGGCTATAACGCGGACTACATGGGATTCATCCAAACCAAAAGCGGGCGCATTGTCGTCGCTGCGGAGCATCTCGATCACGAACTCAAGCGATGGGTGGTGTGTTCCATTGTCTCCGACGACGATGGGAAGACTTGGCGTCGCGGCAACTGGATCGATCTTGGCGGGCGCGGCCATCATGATGGCGCAGTCGAGCCCATGGTTGTCGAATTGAACAGCGGAAAATTGATGATGCTGATTCGCACGAATCTAGACCAGTTTTGGCGCGCCTATTCGGATGATGGCCTGTATTGGCGGACGATCGAGCCAAGCGGCATCGATGCGAGCAGCGCACCCGGCTGGTTGCTTCGCTTGAAGAGTGGCAATTTGGCGCTGGTATGGAACAGGCTTAACTCTGAGCGAAAAGGGGTGTGGGAGAAATCCGGCGGCGCGTCCACTGCGGAAACGCCTGCGTCATGGCATCGCGAAGAATTGTCCATGGCGTTTTCCAGCGACGATGGCAAGACGTGGTGCAAACCCACGGTCGTGGCGCATCAGGACGGCGGGCAATTCGCCTATCCTTACCTTATGGAACGCGCTCCGGGCGAGCTGTGGGTGTTCACGCGGTATACGTATGACGCCGCGAGCAAGCCCGCGCCGTACCTTGCTTTTTCGGTGAAGGAAAGCGACCTGCTGCCGAAGTAGAATCGTCGAAGTGGAAAAATTACGCGCGACCCCAAGCCTTTAGCGCGCGCTCATAGGGGAAGAGCTCTTTCGCATTTCCCCGCATGATGCGGTCGATCAGGTCTGGCGCTTCCCGGTCGCTTAGCCAATCTTCCTCAACCAACTCGCTGACAGCCTGCGCGATGCCTTTGCGCGCGATTTGCGCGTGCCCCGGCACGAGTTCCACCACGATGTAATCGCCGCCAAAGGTCAGCAGTTTGTTGTGCGGCACGGCGGTCAGGAATTCCTTGGTAAAGCGAACGCTTGCCGCTGGATTGATAATCCACGCCCAGCACAGGTCGATGTATACGTTTGGATAGTGCTTCGCAATCGCGATGGCTTCATCCTGATACGGATAGGCGATGTGCATCAAAATGAACTGCGCCGAGGGGTGCTGCTTGAGAACAGGGCACAAATCGCTCAGGTTGGCGCGAACGCGCTCCAGTGGCATGCCGCCGTACCCTGCAAAGTATCCCGTGTGAAGTTTTATCGGCAACTTGTATTCAATGGATTTCTCGACCACATAGTGAAACAGATGGTCCTGCAAAGCCTTCAATTGCTCCGGCGTGACGGACTTCTCATCCTGCATCATCAATTCGAAGATTGGCGCGGCGTCTTCGGCGCTCACGTTTTCGTAGTCCAACCGCCGGCCATAGGCGCTCTGGCTTTTCAATGCAATTGCGCGCCGGCCGTAATGCTCGAAGCACCAATCGATAACCCCGTGCCATCCGGTGAGGTCCGCCACGCTTCGATGCGCTTCTTCACAGAGCTTCAGAACGGCGTTGCGGTTGATGCCAGTCGCCATGGCGACAAAGCTCAAATCTTGACACAGCAGTTCAGGGTATTCGGTCTCCTGAAAGATGCCGCCTTCGAGCGTGTTCACCTGGGTGTGCTCGATATTGGCGATTTCCTTCAAAATGGGCTTGTAGTACCCGGGCGCGACGCGGGAACGCACCTTGTCGCTTATGCGCTGATAGGTGGCTTCGTTCAAGTCGTCCACGTCGTACAACGCACGCACCGATTCCCGCACGCACTGAACGTAGCCGGTGTGTTTCGAACGTTCATACCAAGGTGCAAACAGCTTCCACTTGTCGCGCACATCGACATCAAAACTGAACAGCCGATCCTTGTCCTTCGGCGGCATCCCCGCGACTATCAGGTCGGCATCGGCGTAGTGGGCGAATAGCAATCCGAAATCCGGCGCCCATGAACGTTCAACGGCCCCTTTCGTAAGGGCCGCCACGCGTGTGGACTCCTCAAAGAGATGTTCGTGCGTATCCACGAGCGGGGTGCGATCGACAAGATTGCGGATGTCTCGAAGCATGAACCGGGCCTCCCCAAACGTCGCGTGATGCCGTTATTGTAGGTAGGACAGCGGAAGAAACCAACCGCCTATCGACGGAGGGCTTTTGAAGCCACGGCTGGTTCTAGGGAAGCGGAGTGGGGCGCGTGCCGGCCGTGAAGCGCCAGACGTTTGGACGCAGTTCGTCCGCGTCGGAAGATGGCAAGTCTTGTGACCAAGTTGCACCCGTGTATTTCTGCGGGACGATGCGGGTTGCTTCAGCAACGATCGACTCGATGGACTTGATCACTTCTTGTTGCTTGTCGCTGGGCAGCGACTTAATTTGTTGAGCGACCAGTTCGGCCAGGTTCGGCGTAGACATTCATTCCCCCGCGAAAATCAATCGTGCTTGAACCCTACAGGTGGAAAGATACCACGATGCGCGCGGGATCGCAATCAAAAGTTTGCAGGAAGATCACTTTACACAAAAATGAATTTGCCGAAGAAAAAATATCTCGACTAGATGCGCAGTCCTACGCGCCGCATGAGTTCCAGGGCGTTGCTTTTTTGAACGACACCCGGACGCATCGTATAGTCAAACGCAAGTTGCCCGTCTTTAATGTGATCTTCGAAATGCACATTGATTGTGCCCGGCAACTGTTCCGCGCTTGAGGTCAGCGCGAGGTCGTGTGTTGTAACCAATCCTATACCGCCCGCATCCAGAAAGCTGCGTAGAACGGCTTCCGCGCCGATCCTCCGGTCATGCGAATTTGTACCGTGCAGGATTTCGTCGAGTAGAAACAACAGCGGCAGCGGTCCCGCCGAGATTTCCGATAGCTGATGCAGCCGGCGAATCTCCGCGTAGAATCGGGAGTCGCCGGTTTGAATTGAGTCCTGCACGCGCAATGTCGCGCCGATGGCCATAGGGGAAATGCGAAGCGAAGTTGCCCGAACCGGCGCGCCGGCGTATGCGAGTACCGCGTTGATACCGACCGTGCGCAACAGGGTGCTTTTCCCGCTCATATTTGAACCGCTGACGATGTACGCACGCGTTCCTTCGCCCAAATGCACGGAGTTGCGTACGCCCGACTCCTTTAGCAGAGGGTGCCCCAAATCTGAACCGGCAAAGACCGCACCAGATTCTTCTATTTCTGGAAACGGGTCGTTCGGGCGTTCGTAGTGGTATGAGGCGAGCGCACACATTGCCTCCAGTTCGCCCAGGGCATCAAGCCAAGTGCGCACCTTTGTGCCGTATCGCGCGCGCCAGTTCTCAAAAGCATAGGCAAAATGAACGTCCCACATGGTCATGAGCGCGATAGGCGCGAACAGTTGGTTTTGTCGCGATTCATGCCAGCGCACGAGCCTATCCAGCCTGCCGATGCACGCGGATGCGCGTTCATTTTCAGCCTTGAGCGCTGCCTGAAGTTGTGTTGTTCGACCGTGTGCAAAGGTCTCGCGCTCAAAGCGTGAGAGAACCTGCGCAAGCACATCGAGTTCCCGGCAAGGTTCATTGACAGACTCGACGATACTGCGGGTTTTGCCCCCAGTTACTTTCTGCAATATGACGGCCGCGATCATACCCATCAGCAGAATGCTGGGGCCTGTGCCAAACGCAAGCCAGGCAACCAGCGCGCCGATATTGAAAACACCCACGACGTAGGCGACACGTCGCGGGAATCTGGATGCAAAGCCCTGCGGCGCTTCAGCCCATGCAACCAGCACATCAGGCACGACGCCGCGTTCCAGATCGGAACCCAGCAGCGCCAGTTCCTCTTGCAGGTCCACGCGATCGCGTAACTCGTCGAGCGCTTCCTGGCGCGCCTTAATCATTGCCGGAGTTGCGGGTGTCGTGAGCCAGTTTGCAAGCGTGCGTTCTCCGGCGCGTGTTCGGGCCGTGCAGAGCAGTTCAAACAGGGAACCTTTGCCGAACAGATCCAGGTCGGCCGCATAGGGATGGTTTAACGGTGCCAGATCGATTCCGGGAACGCCCGTTCCTGTCCATAGGTCATCAACACGCGCCAGGCAGCGCGTAAAGTGTTTGACCGAGAGACGCGCACGGGCACGAGCGCGGAGCACTCGATCATGCCAAATGGCGAGTGCCACAAAGCATGCGATGGGAAAAGCAATCCAAAGCCAGTGGAGGAAACCTTGCCACCAGATTGCCCATGCCACCGCGACACCGAGCGCAAAGACTGCCAAGCGCAAGTTTGCGATGCGATCCTCGCGCTTATCCAGCAGACGCGCGGTTTTTTCGCGCGCTACCAGTCGGTTTTTGTATTCCAGTCTCGGTGTAGGGGCTTGCATGTGCATCCAGAAAAAACACAGGCGCGGAGAGCAGATCTCCGCGCCTGTGAAACTCGTGTAATTACGAAATCAGGAACGGATCCGGGGTTTCGAAGTCGAACTTGTACACCGCGGGATCGATTTCGACCACTTCCTTTGAAATCGACGCTTCATGCGCGGCGATATCGCAGATGGACGCCATCAGTCCGCACATCTGATTCGTTCGCGGCGTGCCGCCATCCTTGATGTGTTTTGCGAACGCCTCGAACTGGTGCACATCGGAAATCTTGTCGAAGGCGGAAGGATCCAGTTCGTTCTCGAAAAGTACCGGATCGTGATCGACGAGCTTCGAGTACTTCTGCGAAGTGCCCGCTGCCTTGATCGCGGAGATAATCTTCTCGTCAGTCGTTTCCTGGCCGGTATCCGGGTCGTACCACACTTTCGAGGGCTCCGGCTGGAACACGCAACCCCGCTGCGCGCGTTCGAGGCGCTCCCGAAGGATATACGCGCCGTTGTCGCCGCACATGAGAATTGATTCGCCTTTGAACGAGCTCTGCAACGTCCCGGTCCAGGTGAAGCGCACGGTATAGGGTTTCTGCATCTTCACCGGATCGACAGGGGAGAGCGGATCGCCGCCGGTCTTCGGGCTTGTGGTGATGAAGCCGCGATGACGCGGATTGACGTCATATTCGAACACGAGGATGACATTGTCGAGCGTGTCGCGATCGTCACGCCAGTAGTCGATGCCGCCTGTAGCCCAGACGCGCTTCGGCGGCGTGCCCAGCATCCAATTGACGACTTCGATATGGTGCGTCGCCAATTCGCTGATGAGACCCGCGCTGTATTGTTCATAGATGCGCCAGTTCACCAGCTTGCGGTAGGCCGCTTCATCGCCGACCAGTGCGGCTTCCTGCGGACTCAGCTGATAGGTGGTGCCGTCGACTTTCTTCGGGAGCGGGCGGCGCCAATCGCCGTTGCGGTGCCACTGCCCTTCAATGTATTGCACGCGGCCGATGCGTTGTTCTTCCAGGCCTTTGATCGCGTGCAGGTATTCCGGGTTGTACCGGCGCTGATGACCGCACTGGACGAACTTGCCCGTCTCGTGGCATTTCGTGACGATGTTGCGGCAACGCTCATAGGTGTCCGCCATCGTCTTTTCGCAAAACACGTGCTTCCCCGCGTCGAGGCAGTCCATCACGATGTCGTAGTGCGTTTTGAACGGCGTTGCGATCAGAACAGCATCGATGTTGTCCTTTTCCTTTTCCAGCATCTGGCGATAATCAAGGTAAAGATGCTTCGAGAATTCAGCGCGAGCCGCCTTCCATTTGTCGACAACGTCAGCAGGCGCGCCAGCAACGGGCGGTGGGAAGACCGATGCGAGTCCCGTCGCGAGGCTCGGCTTCAGTACGTCCGCCATTGCCGTAATCTGAATCTGCGGATTGCCCGCGATGCCATTCTCAATGTGGAACTTGTTCTGGCTGCCCGTGCCGATGATCGCGAGGCGCACCTTTTCGTTCTGCGCGTACGCGAGCGGCGACCAGCCCGTGGCAATCATCACACCGGCGGTCGTCCCCGCGGCTTTCATGAAATTCCGTCTCGTGACATCCATCACTCTCGTTCCTTTCACTGCGTAAAATTGATTCGGACTGATTTGGGCTCTTCGCCCGGCGCGGGGTCCGGCACCAGTATCGCCCGGGTATCCGCGTGTTTTTCGCAATACGCCCGCGTCCACGCGACGCCATTAATAAAGAAGCCTTTGCTCAGCGCCTCGGTCAGCGTGCCCGACGATCCAATCGCCATGGCGAACAGCATGCCTTGCGTTGGCATTCCCGTTCTCGGGTCGATGATATGACCATACTTCTTGCCATCGACCTCGAAAAAATCGAGGGCATACCCGGACGTGGACACTGCTTCGTCGCGCACGACGAATTCGTCCACGCGTTCCTTATTATACGGATGATCCAGACGGACAGTCCAACCCGGTTTACCCGGCGGCGCGCCCATCGCGACCATGGAACTCGTTCCCGCGTCCAGGAATGCGCAGGAGACGCCATACTGCTCCAGCACCTGCCTCGCCCGGTCCAGTGCCCAGCCTTTGGT
>CALEZK010000242.1 GCA_937928585.1 uncultured bacterium
ACGCTATGCTGGATCACCAGTGGCGATGTTTTTCTGCACCTGCTGTGCTTTGTTGGCGTATGCGCCGCGGTAATTCTCATTGCGGACTTCGCGCCCGCGATTTGCCTCATCCTGTTATACGTCTGCTACCTATCTTTGGCAACGGTCACGCCGGATTTTCTTGGGTTCCAATGGGACACGCTGCTGCTGGAAGCGACATTTCTATCCATTTTCTTCGCGCCCGCGAAGCTTCGCCCCGGAATCCGCACCGAGGAAGTCCACTCTCGCGTGATGTTGATGTTGCTGCGTTGGCTTTTGTTTCGGCTGATGTTCATGTCGGGCTTTGTGAAACTCGACGACGCCAACTGGCAAACCTTGAAGGCGATGACGTTTCACTACGAAACCCAACCGCTGCCGCATATGCTGAGTTGGTACGCGCACCATGCGCCGCTTTGGATTCATCAGCTTTCCGTAATCGCGACATTCACGGTCGAGCTGGCGCTGCCTTTCCTGATGGTAGCGCCGCGACGGGTCCGCGCGTGGGTGTGCGCGGCGCTGATCTTGTTCCAGATTAGTATCGGCATGACGGGCAACTACACCTTCTTCAATTTGCTCGTGATTGCGCTTTGCCTGCTGTTGCTGGATGACCGTCACTGGCAGTACCTGGCGCCGGCGCGTTGGAGGCATCTACTGGAGCGGCCGCCATTGCGCAAACTTTGGATGCCGCGAAAGATTGCGATGGGCTTGCTCGCGTTGGGGATCATCTTCGTTACCGGGTTGCAGATGTGTCTGATACTCCGGTTCAATTTGCCGCTGTGGAGCATCAGCACGCTTCAGTTCACGGACCACTATCACATCTCGAACCGCTACGGACTCTTTGCGAAGATGACCACATCGCGTCCGGAGATTATCATCGAAGGCAGTAACGATGGGGAGACTTGGCACGAATACGAGTTCATCTGGAAGCCGGGGGCGCTGAATCAGCGGCCGGGATGGGCGCAGCCATTTCAACCACGGCTGGACTGGCAGATGTGGTTCGCGGCACTGCGTACTTCGCCACCGGCCTGGTTTCAGAATCTTTGCTATCGATTGCTCGAGGGAAAACCGGAAGTATTGGCGCTCCTGGAGCAAAACCCATTTCCAGATGCACCGCCGAGATACGTGCGCGCATTGCGGTATGAGTATCGATTTACCTCGCCCATCGAACGAGAAGCATCCGGGAATTGGTGGCATCGCGAGTTGTTGGGTTTATATATGAAGGACATGTCGCTGGCCAGAACTTCCGCCGCGCCGTGACACACACGACAGTCAGTCGCGCTGGAACATTTGCGTAAGTTCTTGTGTTACACTAGAAGCTTGGCAACTCAAACCCTTGGTGCATAAGAAGTTCTACTGGCCATGCTATTCAACACACTCCGCGCAGTATCGATTTTCGCTTTCCTTTGTTCGACGGCTATTGCCCAAGCACCGCCTGCTGGTCCACCTCCCGCGACCAAAGTCACGGTATGCGCCATTGAATCCGGGAGCGTCGCAAGGACGCAATCCCTGCCTGGCAACATCTTTTACAAAGAGGTGGCGCACGTCGCGACTGAAGTAAATGGGAAAGTTGTCGAGGTGCTGTTCGAGGAAGGGCAACACATCGAAAAAGGCGAAGTGATGGTGCGCCTCGATCATGTACTGCTGGATGCCGAACTGCGCGCGGCACAGGCCGCTGTGCTTCAGTCCGAGACTGAAACGAAATTGCAACGCGCGCGCCTTGAGCGCGCGCTGACGCTATTGAAGGACGAAGTAACCACGCCGCAGGAGTACGACGATATTCGCTTTACGTTGGAAGCTTCGGAACACCGTGTTGGAACGTTGAAGGCCGAGGTGGAGCGCATCGAAGAAGAAATTGCGAAGAAGGTAATTCGGGCGCCGTTCAGCGGCGTGGTGATAGATCGAGTGACGGAGGTCGGCGACTGGAAAGACACCGGTCAGGCGATTGCGGTGTTTGCGCGAGACGATGTGCTGGATGTGATCGTCAACGTTCCAGAGCGGCTTATTCCTTTCGTGAAAAGCGACATGACGGTTGCGGTGTCGGCTGCGGGAAAAACGCTTTCAGGAACGGTGGTGACGGTTATTCCGAAGGGGGACACGGCCGCGCTGATGTTTCCAGTTAAAATCCGTATCGATCGGCAAGAAGGCCTGCTTGAAGGCATGTCGGCTTACGCGAATATTCCGGCAGGCGATGACACAGACTGTCTTATTGTTCCGCGGGATGCCGTCATCCAGGAAGGGAACCAGTTTGTGGTGTATCGCGTGGACGGCACCACCCCGATCCGCGAGCAGGTCGAGGTTGTGGGATACAACGGCCTCACGGCGGGCATCCTGAGCGAACGCTTGAGCACCGGAACGCGGGTGATCACCAAGGGCCACGAGCGCCTGCGGCCCGGCCAACCGATTGAAGTTATTGAAGTCAGCTAGGTATTCATTGGCAATCGGCAGTCTGCAATGAACATTATTAAAACATCCATTGAGAATCCGGTCGCGGTGATCGTCGGCGTGCTCCTGCTGACACTTTTCGGCGGAGTCGCGCTTTACAATACCCCCTACCAACTCAGTCCGCGCGTTGAAGAACCCATTATTGCCGTCGAGACTACCTGGCCCGGCGCCACGCCTTACGAAATTGAACGTGACATCATCGAAGAGCAGGAGCAGGTGCTCAAGGGAATTCCAGGCCTGATCGAGATGGAAAGCTCGGCGTATAACAACCGGGCAGACATTCGTCTCCGTTTCAATCTCGGCACGAACCTGGAAGAAGCGCTGCTTCGCGTTTCCAACAAGCTGGAAGAGGTCGAGGAGTATCCGGAAAACGTCGACAAACCGTCGGTAAACGCGGAAGGCACTGAAACGTCGCCAGTGGTCTGGATGGTGCTTCGTCCGAACGAGGGCAATCCCAATCATATCTTCACGTACCTGACGTTCTTCGAGAACGAGATCCGACAACACATTGAGCGCATACCCAATGTTGCGGGGCTTTGGGTTTCCGGTGGCACGCCGCGCCAGATGCACGTGAAGGTGGATCCGGAACGGCTGGCTTCTCACGGGTTGACGATTGACTCCGTCATCAATGCGTTGCGTGCGGAGAATGCGAACGTATCCGCGGGGACGCTGGGGGTTGGGCGACGCGACTACCGCATTCGGACTGTCGCGGAATTTCGATCGGTTGAAGACATCGAGAACGTCGTCATTCGGGCCGACGGCGAGCGCCGTTTGGTGGTTTCCGACGTGGCAGAGGTTGAGTTTGGATATGAGAAGCTCACCACTCCCGCAATGTCCAATGGGCAACCGACGATGTCTGTCGGCGTGTCTCCCGAGCCCAACACCAATATTCTTGAACTTACCAACAACGTAGAGGCCGCGGTAAACGAACTCAACGAAGGGAAACTGAAAGAGGCGGGGCTTCATCTGGAATGGGTTTCCGATCAGCGCTTTTACATTGAAGGCGCGATTGAGCTGGTCAAAATGGACGTGCTAGTGGGCGGGATTCTTGCCGTCATTATCCTATTGCTTTTTTTACGGAGCGTCGCACCCACCTTTGTGGTGTCCAGTTCGATTCCGATCTGCATCATCGGCACGTTTATTTTCATTTACGCGACCGGCGGCACCTTGAACGTTGTCAGCCTTGCGGGGCTGGCGTTTTCCGTCGGCATGTTCATCGACAACTCGATAGTCGTGCTGGAGAATATCGACCGCCATCGCGGCATGGGCAAGTCGCCCTCCGAAGCTGCTTATGAAGGCACGAGGGAAGTTTGGGGCGCTATCGTCGCTTCGTCATTGACCAACGTAGCGGTATTCTTGCCGGTGATTTTCCTGCAACAGGAAGCGGGACAGTTGTTCCGGGAGATCGCGGTGGCGATTTCGGCGGGCGTCATGATCAGTTTGCTGGTATGCGCAACGGTGATTCCGGCGCTTTCCAACAAACTGTATTCATGGAATATATCCGCGTCGATGGACGGCTCGTCTGGACGCTTCGACTTTTTGGGCCGCATCGGCACTGCTGGCGCGACGCTGTGCATGGGCATTCTGCAAGGGATTGTCTTGCGTAATCCACTCACGCGGATTGCGACTGTTGTCATTCTAACGAGCGCAGCGCTGTTCGGATCGTACTGGTTCATCCCGAAGATGGAGTACCTTCCGGAAGGCAATCGCGACATCATTTTCAGCAATATCATTCCGCCGCCGGGCCTTTCATACGAAGAACGTGAAGCGATCGGGCATCAGCTATACGAATATCTCAAGCCGTATTACGAACCGGGATACAAAGGTCTTCCGGGTATCAAGAGCATGTTCTACACCGGCCGGGGATCGAGCATGTTTTTCGTGGTTCGCTCCGTGGATCCAACGCGCGCGCGGGAATTGGTTCCGATATGCCGGGAAGCAATCGCGAGTATCCCCTCGGTTTTCGGTGTAAGCACACAGGCCAGCATATTTCAGTCGGGACGTGGACGTGGGCGAAGCATCGATGTAGATGTGAGCGGCGAACAAATGGACGACTTGATCGCCGCGGCCGGTGCCTTGCGCGGCGCGGTGATGGAGCGCATTGAGGAAGTGCAGGTTCGTCCGCGCCCCGCGTTGGAAGTGATGTATCCGGAAGTGCAGTTTGTTCCCTCGCGCGAGCGCATGCGCGCAATTGGCGTGACGGCGCAGCAACTGGGAACAGCTATCGACGTGCTGATGGA
>CALEZK010000243.1 GCA_937928585.1 uncultured bacterium
GTTCAAGAAACTCGACATGGAAGCATTGAAGAAAGACATCAACGCGCTGATGACTACGTCGCAGGATTGGTGGCCCGCCGACTTTGGCCATTATGGGCCGCTGTTTATCCGCATGGCGTGGCACAGTGCCGGCACGTATCGCGTGAATGATGGCCGCGGCGGCGCTTCGGATGGTACGCAACGGTTCGCACCACTGAATAGCTGGCCGGATAACGCCAACCTCGACAAGGCGCGCCGGCTGCTGTTGCCCATCAAGCAGAAATACGGAAGCAAAATCTCGTGGGCGGACTTAATGGTGCTCACCGGTAATTGCGCCTTGGAATCCATGGGGTTCAAGACCGCTGGTTTCGCGGGTGGCCGAGAGGATGTATGGGAAGCACAGAAAGACGTGTACTGGGGACCTGAAAGCGAATGGCTCGGCGACAAGCGCTATTCCGGTGATCGGGAACTCCAAAACCCGCTTGCTGCCGTTCAGATGGGCCTCATCTATGTGAATCCCGAAGGTCCCAACGGCAACCCGGATCCGTTGGCTGCGGCAAAGGACATTCGCGAAACGTTTGGCCGCATGGCGATGAATGACGAAGAGACTGTCGCGCTGATCGCCGGAGGTCACACGTTTGGCAAGGCCCACGGCGCGGCGCCGCCAACCGGCAACGTCGGTCCCGAGCCGGAGGGCGCTCCGCTCGAAGAACAGGGCCTTGGTTGGAAGAACAAGTTCGGCAAAGGCAAGGGCGGCGACACGATCACCAGCGGGTTGGAAGGGGCATGGACCAGCGCGCCTGTGCGTTGGTCGCATATGTATTTCTCGAACCTCTTCGCCTACGATTGGGAACTGGTCAAGAGCCCGGCGGGCGCGAACCAATGGCAACCCAAGGGCGGCGCGGGGAAAGGGACTGTGCCGGACGCCCACGATCCCTCGAAGAGCCACGCGCCGATGATGTTCACGACCGACTTGGCATTGAAGATGGATCCGATTTATGGACCGATCTCGAAGCGTTTTTTTGAGAACCCTGGTGAATTCGAGGAGGCCTTCGCGAAGGCGTGGTTTAAACTGACGCACCGCGACATGGGGCCCATCTCGCGCTATCTCGGCCCGGATGTCCCCGCAGAGCCGCAGTTGTGGCAAGACCCCGTTCCTGCTGTAGACCATGAACTTGTCGGCGAGAAGGACATCGCGCTCCTCAAGGAGAAGGTCCTTTCTTCCGGGCTTTCGATCTCCCAGTTGGTTTCGACGGCGTGGGCTTCTGCCTCAACATTCCGGGGATCGGATATGCGCGGCGGGGCGAATGGCGCGCGCATCCGCTTGACGCCGCAAAAAGACTGGGCCGTAAACGAGCCTACCGAGTTGGCGTCCGTATTGCAGAAGCTCGAGAACATCCAGAAAGATTTCAATAGCGCCCAGTCCGGCGGCAAGAAGATTTCGCTTGCCGATCTTATCGTCCTGGCTGGTTGCGTTGCTGTTGAAGACGCCGCGAAGAAAGCTGGATTCGCTGTTCAGGTTCCATTCTCGCCCGGGCGCACGGACGCGACGCAAGAGATGACCGACGTGGCGTCCTTTGCCGTGCTCGAACCGAAGGCGGACGGGTTCCGCAACTACGTTGGAGCGGGAACGGATCGGCCCACGCCGGAGATGTTGGTGGATCGCGCGCAATTGCTAACCTTGAGCGCGCCGGAAATGTCCGTGCTTGTCGCGGGCTTGCGGGTCCTGAACATCAACACCGGGGACTCGAAGTCCGGCGTTTTCACGGACAAGCCCGAAACGCTGACAAACGATTTCTTCGTCAACCTGCTCGACATGCGCACGGAGTGGACGAAGTCAGCGAGCGATGAGCACGTGTACGAAGGGCGTGACCGCGGAACCGGCAAAGTGAAATGGACGGGCACCGCCGTCGACCTTGTCTTTGGCTCGAACTCCCAGCTCCGGGCCATTGCAGAGGTCTACTCCTCAGAAGACGCGAAGGAAAAGTTCGTCAACGACTTTGTGGCGGCATGGCACAAGGTCATGAACCTCGATCGCTTCGATCTATCGGCATGATTAAGGCCGAGGGAAAGTCCGATCGCGCGGCTTACATGAAGTCCCTCTAACGCTACAGCGGGCGCCCGGGGCTTGTGTTCCCGGGCGTCCGCGCCCATAATTTGGCCTTTCGGCGAGAGCTGTATTGGAGCAAGGAATGTCCACCGCCCCGGATGAACTACATCTGGCAGAACGGATACGTAACGCGGGAGTCCGCGTGACGCGTCCGCGATTGCTCGTGCTGTCGTTGCTGCATGAGATCGGTGGACACCGCTCCGCCGAAGAAATGGTGGATGTGTTGCGTTCGCGCCGCTCCACCTTGCCGCGCGCGTCGGTCTATAATGTGCTCAACGACCTTGCCGATCATGGTCTCGTCATGCGCGTGGATGCGGGACCTGGCCGCGCGCTCTATGAGGCGGCCTCCACCTGGCACCATCACTTCGTGTGCCGTGTGTGCCAGTGCATTTTGAACGTGCCCTGCACAGTAGGATCGAAGCCGTGCATGATGCCAGAAATCGAAGGGCTGGTTGTCGACGAAGCGCAAGTGATCTTTCGAGGGCTGTGCCCCTTTGCCTGTGAAAAACCATCCCTACAGCTTGGCCCCAAACCTTCCTGTTGTGAAAGCTGACAGTTTCCCGCTTCGCAACGCATCTTGCCTGCATTAGGTTCATTCAGTAGCCTAGTGCGCATTTCAAGCACCGAACTGCATACGTCGATTCAGCCCCTCCAAAGCGCCGGCACGCCATTCACTACTCCACAAAACTCGTGGTGGGGCGAGTGACTCGCCCCACCGCGCTGCGGACTAATTGGGCCGATCTTTTAGGATCAGCCAATTCTCGTCGAATGTTACGTGCTTGATGCTCCACCGCCGATACGTGTACGTGAGGTGAATCATGCCGTCGGAGGATTGGATGATGCAGGGATACGAAAATTCGCCCCAATCCTGCTCGATCACTTTGGTTTCGCCCCAGGTCTTTCCATCGTCGGTGGACTGAATGATGTTAAACGGCGTGCGGTCCCATTCGGGTGTGTTGTTGTATGCGAGGAGCACGCGACCGCTGGCGAGCTTTGTCGCGGCGACACCGGAGTCGGGGCAGTTCAATTCGGTGTTCTCCGGCGTTGACCACGTGTTGCCCCCGTCTTTCGAAACGCTTTGTTTTACGCGCGGGTGTCCGCGCATCAGGCTCAGCAATTCGCCGTTGTCCCGCTCGATCACGGTGGGCTGTTCGCCGCCGGGCATCAGCCCAATCCGCTTCCACGTGCGGTTGTTGTCTTCCAGCACCATGAGAAAACCGGCGTACACTTTGTCCACGTCACCGCTGACGGGTAGCACGAACCGGCCATCCTTCAACGTGAGCGCGGTATTACGCGGCAGCCATCCAAACGTATCCGGCAATTCATAGTCTTCCGTCCAGGTTTGGCCATTGTCCGAAGATGTACGTGCGATCAATCGGCAGGTTGACCATCCCGATCCCCGGCGCGTGGGGCGGCTGCCTTCCATGCGTCCCCAGATGATCCATACCCGTTTATCCGGCGCGGTGAAAATCACGGCATTGCCCGTGGGCGCTTCCGGATTCCAGATAAGCCGCTTCGGCTCGGTCCAAATGCGTTGGCCTTTCGGCAACCGCGAAATGTAAAGCGCCTGGTCCTCGGATGATTCGTAGCTTCCGGCATACCAGAGGCAGAGCATGTCCCCATTCGGCGCTTCGGTAATGGTCGAGCAATGGTGCACCGCCACCCCCGGAATCTTCGTAAAAATAAGCTCCGAAGAAAACGCCATCGTCCTGTATGGATCGGGAATCTCGCGTTTGGGGCCGGGCTTGTCGATCGGCGTGCCGCTCACGGCTACGGGGACTGCCGTAAACTTTTCTTTGGCGAGAACCGCCTTGATGATCGGCTCCAACCCATCGGCCGCTCCGCCCATGCCACCTGTGTAGAGGAGCTTGCCCTTGGTGTCGAGCATGTAGAACGAAGGCGTAACCGTGGCGCCGAACTTCTTCACAACTTCGCCGGTGATGTCCCGATAGATCGGAAACCTGCACCCCGTATTCTGTTGAAACGTACGCAGCTCTTCACCGCTCTCCTCGGGATTGGCCACTACGCCGACGAACAAGACCTCATCCTGCCGGTATTTCTCGTGAAGGGCGTTGATCGCCGAGAACTGGGCAATGGTCGTTTCGCAGCGCCCGGACAGAAAAACCACCACCGTGGCGGGCCGTTCGTCGTAGTTGTTCATGGTCCTCGGATGACCATCCAGCGTCTCGAACGTGACGGGTCCCGCGGATTTCCCCAATGAAAGGGCTGGCGCGGCGACCACCATGAATCCGATAGCGGCGATCGCGACTATCCACTTCTGCATACGTGTTTCCCCCTTATTCTCAAGTAGACATTGCACCGCGCGGATTGTAACCACTAGCGTCGGATGATTGCTAACACCTCTGAAAAGCAACCCTGGACGAGCCGAACATTGCGCTTACATTCGTTTGGCAGACTCATGAGGCATGGATCAAGCCACAATACCGCGCAAAGTAAGCAAAACGGCGCGACTGATGACTTTTCTCGCGTTCTTTTTAAGAGGTGATACGGAAACATGTGGCACATCCGGAGTGTTACATCCGAAAGGTACCGATTCGGTAACGCTTGTTCGTCTGCAAACGGATCGGTTAATATAGTGCCGTGTAGCAG
>CALEZK010000244.1 GCA_937928585.1 uncultured bacterium
CCGTCGAGATCATCGACTTCAAGTCGGAGAAGAAGCCCGACATGGAGAAGGACCGTGAACGGTTGCGCCAGTACCAGCATCAGCTCGAGGTCTACGCGCACCTCGTGGCGGAGCGCACCGGGCAGAAGGTCAGCCGCATGCATCTGTACTACACAGGCGAGGACGGCGGGAACCCATATGTGTCCTTCACCAAAGACAACCGCTCCATCGGTAAGACCATCGCCCAGTTCGACGACATCGTCTCGCGTATCGAGCGCCAGGACTACCAGATGGCCGCGCGCCCGGCCAAGCTCTGCCAGAACTGCGACATGCGTGCGTACTGCGATAACAAAAATTGGAAATTCAGGAACGACGACAAATGACAAAAACTAATACACCCGCCCAGGAGAGCCTGCAATTGGCCACGCCGGATGGCGGAACGACCAACGTCGAGAAGTACGGGTTCGAGCCGATCAAGGGTTATCCGATGATCAACTGGCGCGGCAAGCGCCCGTTTACCTCGACGCAGTATTACCCGGCGCAATTGAAGGAAATCCACGGCGAGGAAGTAGACGGGTGGCGCAACAAAATATTCTGGGGCGACAACCTTCAGGTGATGAGTCACTTGCTGAAGCAGTTCAGAGGCAAGGTTGATCTGATCTATATCGACCCACCTTTCGACTCAAAGGCGGATTACAAGAAGAAGATCACTCTGCGGGGTAAGGAGTTGGCTTCGGAGCAGACGACATTTGAAGAGAAACAGTACACGGACATCTGGTCGAACGACGACTACCTTCAGTTCATGTACGAGCGTCTGATCCTATTGCGCGAACTGTTGTCGGAGAATGGTTCTGTATACGTCCACTGCGACTATCACCAAAATCACTACCTCCGCTGCGTACTCGATGAAGTCTTCGGCCGGGAGAACTTCCTCAATGAGATCGTGTGGAAACGAGCGGAAACGGTAAAGGGGAACGCTGGACAAGGAAGCAAGTATTTCGGTGAAAACACCGATACGATTTTCTTCTATCGCAGAGGCGGCGACCACAAATTTACCCCCCAGTTCAAGCCTTACAGGCAGGAGTACATCGACGCCTTCTACAAGTATTTCGAACCGGAGACAAATCGTCAGTACCGCCTTATAAGCATGACTGCACCGGGTGGCGATGGAAAGGGAAATCCGTTCTATGAGGTCTTAGGCGTCAGTAGGCATTGGCGTTATTCGAAAGAGCGAATGAACGACCTCATTGCCAAAGACCTTGTCGTGCAAACGAAGCCGGGGAATGTCCCTCAGCGGAAGCTCTACCTTGATGAAGGGAAAGGCGTACCACTCCAAAACTTGTGGGACGACATCTCGGGGCTTGCTGCTGTCGATGGAGAGCGAACTGGCTATCCAACTCAGAAGCCCGAGACGCTTCTCGAAAGGATCATTAAGGTATCCACGGACGTAGATGACCTTGTTTTCGATTGCTTCATGGGTTCTGGCACAACGCAAGCCGTAGCAATGAAGCTGGGTCGCAGGTTTATCGGCGCCGACATCAACCTGGGTGCGATCCAAACTACGTCAAAGCGGCTCATCGAGGTGGGTGATGAATTGCGCCAGAAACCACTTGATCCGAACACCAAGTATTTCACCGGCTTCGAGATTTACAACGTCAATCACTACGACATCTTCCGCAACCCGATTCAGGCCAAGGAACTATTGATCGAGGCACTGGAGGTGCAGAAGCTGGAGTTCAGCACCGTGTTCGACGGCGAGAAGGACGGGCGCATGGCCAAGAT